>NZ_JBFODQ010000058.1:0-30784 GCF_040908355.1 Aeromonas sp. R2-2
TCCGTGTAAGTTCCCTGCGCGATGTACTGCTGTGTCAGACCAATTGGGATAGTCTCACTCAGCGGAGTGACGATGAGTCCAGCCAATACAGCATCAGTAATCTCGAGTGTTTGCTCCCCCACGAGATTATCTAACGAAGCAATAATCTGTACGCTACCAGCAGCGGCGGCAGACACCACACCTGCTGCCGAAATCGTTGCGTTGGCATTAGAAACAGACCACTGTACTCCGTCTTCTGTGACTTTGGTGGAACCATCACAGTAAGTCAGCGTTGCCTCATATTGGGCGCTCAATCCGACAGGAAGCTGATCATTGATTACCCCCTGGAGCAAGGGTTTTTGCGGTGAAACCTGAATGGAAACGATTTGTTCACATGCTTCTGGTGGAGACACTTCACCACCACCACCACCACCACCACCACCACCACCACCACCACCACAAGCAGTTAACATCAGTCCGCCGATGCTAATTAAAAAACGTAAAATAGATTGCCTCATGATAGATCACCGCATATCAAATAAAATAGCTATAAATAATTGTGACTGACTTGGGCCACATTTCAAGTCAATAGTTTTAATGCCTCTGTTGTATTAATGTGTACCATCTTATGTGCTAGGCTGTGTTCTTAAAGTGATGAAGATATAATTTCACATCTTCTCAACAGCTTAAGACACTATGCAGTGTCCCGTCGTTACCAGTTGACCGATGCACAATGGGGACTTATCGAGCCCCTTTTTCCATACCACCGCATAAGCGGACGTCCTACTCGCGAGCCACGCCAAGTGCTCGATGGCATTCTCTGGATACTCCACACCGGTGCGCCTTGGCGAGATCTGCCAGAACGTTTCGGCCCATGGAGTTCGGTCTACAACACCTTTCGACGTTGGCAGAGTACAGGTCACATCGATGCCATCCTTGAAGCGCTGCAACTACATCTCAATAAAGCAGGGCTTATCGACTTCGACCTGTGGTGCATTGACGGCTCCAATGTCAGGGCATCCCAAGATGCTGCCGGAGCGCGTAAAAAAACACTCTTGTGAATCAAGCGCTTGGTCGCTCGCGTGGAGGTTTTGGCAGCAAAATTCACTTGGTCACTGATGGTAATGGTTTACCGCTGGGGTTCTGCCTTTCACCGGGGCAATCAGCGGAAATCAGATATGTGACAAGTGCGCTGGCCATGGCAAGGATACCGACCTCATCAGGCCGTTATCGCACGCGTCCAGCGCATCTTGCCGCAGATAAGGCCTATAGCAGCAGGGCTTTGCGGGCCGAACTTCGGCGCATAAGGATAAAAGCAGTCATCGCGCAGCGCAGCGACCAGCAGCGGCACCATAAGGGACGTCCTCTGGTATTAGACAAAGCTCGTTATCGCAGGCGAAATGTGGTCGAGCGGTGCTTCGGATGGCTGAAGAAGTTTCGCCGATTCTCAACGAGATATGAAAAGCTGGCGGGAAGTTTTGCTGCTTTTATCAAGCTGGCTTTCTGCCTTCGTTACTTACGGGAGCTATTGGTGGACAGAAAACCAGAATTTTGAGAACACAGCCTAGGGATTTGAAGTCCAATGGATAGTCAAGTTATTCTATGACTTGGCCATTTTTGCTTGTAGGGTTTTGTGCCATCATCCTCCTTCTTGAAGTGCTCGCTGAGTTCGTGTTCACAACCCACCGTGTGCAGTGATGGAAGTATGGCCAGATCTGGATACCTTGATGGTGAAATAACCATCTCCAAGTTTTCCGCATTCATTATAGTCCCATTCTCTGTAATATCGCCAATCCGCACGCCCCTATCTCCGTTCGGATCACCATCAGATGATTCAACCCCCCAAGCGAAGTCTCTTCCTGCCTTAAATAAGGCAAAGTTTTTGGCATATACTCTAGCTAATTCTGGTTGCCCCTCTCCCCCTCATAACGGGGTATTATATCAAATCTTGGAGGGAGAGGGTCACCAGACTGTGTTGATGCATCGGCATAATCCATAGCCTTTTTAGGTGATGCCGCAATATAGAAACCGGTTCCTCTGGCCTCCCCATCACCTGAGCCACAATATTTAGGGTTTAATCCATCATCGAACATGCTGCGTAGATTAGCCTTGTTGGTTCCGTGATAACCAATAAATCGGTAGCCATTCTTTACAAGTTTTTCATCAGCACTTTTAATACTTTCTATATCTCGAAAATTAAATGCATCGCCAAGCCCTAAATCTTTAGCTACGCACGCTGGTTTTATTTTATAGGATTTTATTTCCTCTTGCATAATTGTTGGCAGAAAGTTTGATGGATGATCCACATTGTTTTTTTGGTGGCTCACCATCAACCCAAAAGCCTCTTAATTTCTGAACCAAGGAAACACTGATATCGTCATTTTCTCTGAAAACAGATTCATTTTCTAAATTCCATTCGCTTTTCCCCCTGCGCTGCCACCCACCATTCCACCACTCACCATTTTTATTCGGCATAAAATAACTCCCACCCCGGACATGCTGACTACCTAATTATATATTTTAAGTTCGTTCTTTAAAGGGTGCCCCTTCAACTTAGAAAGAGTATCAGAAACTTTAAAAATAAAAACAAAAAAAGATTTAAATATTGAAGTTTAAAATTTATTGGCTAAACGCAGCAGTGACAATATAAATACATTTCCGGCGTTGACATGATGGGGAAGCCCTAATAATAGGATTTTCCCCGTTTCTGAGGCGACGCTTTTACTCCTCATCAAACCGCCACTCACGGCGCGCAGGATCATCTAGGCAGGTCTCTCCATTGATCAGTTGCAACAGGATATGGCGGCACGGCGCATGTGCTTCTATCGCCTGTGCCAATACCGGGCTGTGGGTGGTCACCCAAAGCTGGGAGTAACGCGAGGCCTCGCCAATCAACTTACCGAGTGCTGGCAGCATATCTGGATGCATGCTGCTCTCCGGCTCGTTCAGCACGACCAGCGGGGCAGGACGCGGACTGAGCAGGGCCACTGCTAGGCAGAGAAGACGCAGTGTGCCGTCGGAGAGCTCACTGGCCCGCAAGGGACGGCGCAACCCATTTCGCACCATTATCATCTCGAGCCCCGCGTCGCAGCTACTAACATGGAAACGGGCATCGGGGAAAGCACTGCCAAGGATGTCGTGAAGTAATTCAGCATCACCACTTTCGATGATGGTGGCAAATGCTGACGCCAGATCCCGCCCGTCATGGCTCAGAACAGGAGTTCTGATGGCTGATTTCGGGCTGCGCAGAGGCGAGTCGGAAGATATATCGAAGTGGTGATAGAAGCGCCACTGGTTGATCTGATGACGCAATCTTGCGAGTTCAGGATAGCGCTCAGGCTCCGCCAGATGGCCAAACACCGACTCATGAGGCAGCATCCCTGGAGCATAGTCCACCTTGTCACCGTCGATGCCGAGCACCTTGACCGCCAGATTGCGACGCATCAAGAACAAAGTAGAAGGGGATCGGCGCGAACCCAGCCATGCTTCCTCCTGCTTGATCACGGGATCGAAAGTGAAATGGGGGCTAAGCGACGGCGGGGCCAAGCCGATCTGCAACTCGTAGCCAAACTGCTCTGCCTGCATACCAAGGATTATTCGTTTGGGCGCATCGGCCCGATCGCCGGGACGTAGCCCTCCTGCCCAGATGGCCTGGTTGACCCCTCCTTCAGCACAGATGGCGCTGGCCAGCTCGCCATTAGCGGCACTCGCCAGTAGGCGAATGGCGCTGTAGAGGTTACTCTTGCCGCAGCCATTAGCCCCTTTCACCACGTTGAGCTTGCCAAGAGGAATGGCGAGCTTACGCACCGAGCGATAACCACGGATCCAGATCTCACTCAACACGGGGACGACTCCTTAAACCTTATAAATGCCCTAATGGCAAGCCCATTCATATATGTAAATATCCATTGCACAGGAATGACTCGAGTTAGGCCAGAGGTGGTGACATAGCTCACGATTGCAGTCCTCTCTCGCCCCACAAAAAGGCGTGGCCATCGCTACATCAAGGCGTTTTGAGCTCGAACCGCCGGAATTTCCGTCAGGACAGCCCTTCCCTGCCACAAGTGTATCTAGATTAATCACCTGCCGTCACCCTTAAAGGAATAGTACCTGTTCAACAAAATACGCAGCAAGACAGCCGGTGATGACCGAATGAGCACCACTCGTGCATTGGCGTTACCTGTCGCTTTGCACTTAGAGCTGCTAACAAAACCAAATTGACTCGAACGCCCCCCCACATAGCCGCATGACACAAAAAATCATCACTAACCTGCTATGGAAGTCCTTGCAGCCACTTCTGTCTCCTCAACAGCCTTCGCCACGGGGTGGCCGTCCACGCCTCGATGACTATGCCATTCTCAACGGTATTCTGTTTGTCCTTACTACGGGGCGCGCGTGGGAGGACTCGCCCCAGTCTCTGGGCTTTGGCAGCGGAATGACGTGCTGACGTCGCCTAAGCGATTGGCAAGCTCAAGGTATCTGGCAGCGACTTCAAGTGGCGCTGCTGTCCCAGCTACACCAAGCTGGCCACATCGGCGGGAGTAGAGCAAGCCTAGATGGAGTGAGCGTAGCCAGCCCCCGGGGGGGCAGGAAACAGGGCGTAAGACGACAGACAGAGGCGGGCTGGGCAGTAAACGACACATAGTGGTAGAACGCCAGGGCATACCACTCGCAGTGCTTGTCTCAGGCGCCAATCGCCATGACTCGATAATGTTTGAGCCCTTGTTGGATGCACTTCCGGCGTTAGCAGGCAAGAGAGGGCGACCGTGATGTCGGCCTGACAAGCTACACGCAGACAAGGGGTATGATTTTCGCCGTTGCCGAGATTATCTGAGGCGACGGGGTATCAAGACTCGCATTGCCCGACGAGGCATCGATAGCAATGAGCGATTGGGATGTCATCGCTGGGTTGTAGAACGCACTCATGGTTGGCTGGCAGGCTGTGGCAAGCTACGAATTCGTTTCGAGCGACGGCTGGATATCTACTCGCCTTGTTGACGCTGGCTTGTGCCATTATCTGCCTGCGCTTTGTTGAACGGTTTTGTTAGCGGTTCTTAAACAACGGGAATTTGACTATGAAGCGGCGCGATGGCAGCCCCCTGAACGCTTGTCTGGTAAAACAAGGAACTGGACACCAGTAAGTATGGTGGCTCTCAATCCAGAAAATGAACGCCAGGCTGCAGAAAAACGACAACTCTCTTGAAAAACGCCGGAATGGCTATTCAACTTCACGGTAATACGCACTTATCATGCCCGATTGCAGCTGATGGGAGCAAAAGTGTCTTCCAGCGAACCTACGTTAGACCCGGAGCGCCTGTCATGAAAAGTTGGACGCAACTGTAGACAGGCCTCAATCGATTCTTTATGATTAATTAATCACTTAGCGCCTGCTGCAGACTGAACTGTCAGATGCAATGTGGTATTCCTTTCATATCCTGTGCATGTATGTGTGCCACTTCTGCCCGCGACTGAGCGTCGCGGTTTTTTTACTCCGCTAATGTTGGGTCAAAAAAGGCCATTTGATGGCCTCAAAAACCTGCTGGTCGCAGAAGATCTACACAGACGCAACCATACGGTGCTACATCAGTAGTTATGAGTATAGTGCTGTCAGTGTGACTCGAGAGGATAATTAAGACTGAATAGACATGCGATGGAGTAGGTGCCCATGGAGGAGTGGCAAGATGCAGTTCAATAGTCGTGAAGAGAATACCTATCTGGATATCGTGATACGAGAAGCCCTCAAGAACTGGGATCCAGCCAAACCACGGAGATGGTTAGCCCGTTATGGTAGTCTTCATACTCTGGGTATTGGACATGGTGATAACGCTCAGAAATACAGGGATATCCAGGCTCAGGCATTGTTGTTAACCCGACGTAGCAAGCGCCCTGAAAGTACAGGCTCACTTCCCAATATCATCTACCCCGATTGGTGAAAGAACATGATGATCTCTACCATCAAGGCCTACGGACAGAGCCGGGATACTGATTGGCATCAATTATTACACTGTGGTGCTCGCCTATTCGGTGATTTGTTTGGTTCAGCAGAAAAACTTTCTCGGATCAAGATCAGGGCGCTAAATGCAGAATATTAAGTTCGGTAAGCATACTTATTTTTCAACTGCGGTACTTGCACTACGGACAAGTATTTCTAATCTCGACTCTACTGCTGGATAGCAACCTATAACACATTCAACAAGAGCGATAATGGCATCAGACCTGCTGCAGCGATAGAATATGAAGATAGCAAGGTCAATCTGTCAAGGGTAGGTTGCACTGAGTGATCAGGGTCATGGGTTATCTGACCTTTGTCCAAGAGATGGGGAATAAACAGCAAAATCCAGCTACGTGAAAACCAAATGACATCCCACGGTTGAAGAAGCGTCTTCATTGGCTTAACTGCTTCTAAGCAAGGCTTGGGCTTCGTCGCGTATCGAACAATATTGCTGCGTAAGGAGGGAGCGCTTTTCTACTCGCCAACCGCCATATTTCGCTAGCCAGCGTCTGGGGCGACGTGGGTCCCAACTATCAATGGCTTCACGTAATCGCGCATCCAAATCGTTACGTTCTGCGCCTAAGTCTTTTATGGCTGGCATCGGGATCGGCTATGATTAATTCGGTGATAATTTTGGTGCAGGCTGCAGGATTCAAACCGATGAACTGCTAAGCCCAGTCAGCACCATGCGGATGCTAAAGGATGTTTTAAATAATGTCATTCGCGCTGACCTCAATCATACGACAGAGCAATACCGAATAATCGTCGTTCATAGTGGCGAGGTCTGTCATTCATTGGTGTTTGAATTCTCGCAAGCAATTGCCTCTGCCTTTACATCTGCTGTTGGTAAAACTATTGGTGTACACACCGTTTTCTCCCGCTTATTTTTTGTCCGCTGCAGCCTAACTGCCAATACGGCCTTGGGTCCATGCTTACAAATAAAGATGATAACACATTAAAAAAATGCCGCAGCAAATATGCTGCGGCAAAGCGAGGCTAGATGACGTCAAACAACAAAACACAACATATGGATAAAACCGCACATCTTCACTCAAGCAGAACTTAATGTGCATGAGTCAGAGAATAAGATGTGCGACTGATATAATAGCAAAAACAAACCAAGGAAAAACTAAAATATCTTATTTAGTTTTATTCCCACCTTAATCACCCAGGAAAAGTGATGCGGGGGAAAATCAAGGATTGAAGGCAGAGCGCAATGCTCGCAACAGCAGACCTACTAGCCAAACGCTCATGGCAGACACACCCAATGATTGCTGTCACGACAGGAAATCAGATACTGAAGCAACCCACACGAAACCAGCCTCTAATCAGGCTGCCCCCCTGGCTCCTCATTAGAACTCCCTACAGCCAAGCGCAAGGACCAAGAGTTGATGTTTCTGGTGATTTGCGAGGTGTGCGCAGTCAATACAGCCAGTGTGCCCTGTGTTATCCACTTCAACTGCCGGCACAGGGTTAGCAGCGCCTTGATAATATCAATAGACACAGCAACCTCTGCCAGATGTGAGCGCGCAAGATGGCGCTCCTTGTCACAACGGCTATCCATAGCATTTGCCTTTACCAGAGCATGCAAACAATGGGTTATTTCAGATAATACGCGCTCACCCGTCGCGCGCTGAATATCCTCTGGCAACTGCTGATGCAGTGGCCAGTAAAAAAGATACAGGGCAACAATGTCGCCGTAGAGCTTGGTGTATTCACGCTCAGTATGCATAGAGATTTCCACAAAATGCTTGACAGTCCTGACGAACACTTAATTTAAGAAAAGACCCTGGGGAATCCCAGGGTCATATGCTTAAAAATTACCGTTCAAGCACTATGCCACTTAAAAAGTTACCTGTGGTGTATTCGACATCTTTGTGGACGCTATCAATGCCATTTTTGTCACTCTCTTTATAGCGCACCTTCAGCGTCACTGGTTTGCCTATATCCGCTTGCTTGATGACATAGGGAGGAACAACCCCGGGTGCCACCACAGGAATAAACGGCCCACCATTCCAGGATACAGAGGTGACATCTTGCATGCCGGGTGAAAGAGTAAAGCCAGTGTAGGTGGCATCAAGCTGACTCCCGACAAACAACTGAACCTCGGATGAAGTGAACTTAATGCTCGGGTCGGCAATCATGTTAGCCACAGTGAAGATGTTATAGCAATATCCAAGCCCCGCCGGACCCAGACCAAGGTCTGCAGTCGTTACCGTCACCCTATCACCCTTTGTAGTGGTCTAATCATCCCGGACACCATTTTAGGTGGTACAGTCGCCACCATGACCTGAGGTGCTCAATGACAAGATTGCGTCGCTCATTTACTGCCGAGTTCAAACTGGAAGCCGCATCCCTGGTACTCGACCAGGGATATTCAGTACCCGAAGCCAGCCGTTCACTGGACGTCGGTGAAACCGTACTTCGTCGCTGGGTTCAGCAACTGCAATCCGAACGCAGTGGCACTACCCCAATCAGCAAAGCGCTGACTCCGGAGCAGCAGAAAATCCAGGAGCTGGAAGCCCGCATCAATCGGCTCGAGCGCGAAAAGGACATTCTAAAAAAGGCTACGGCTCTCTTGATGACGGACGAGTTCACACGTACGCGCTGATAGACCGATTAAGAGAGCAAGCCCCCATCACCCTGGTCTGCTGCGCTTTCGATGTGCCCACTTCCTGTTTTTACGATTATCTGGCCCGCAGGCGGGCGATTAACCGTGAGCGTATGCAGCAGCGCTCTGAGTTGCGCCGTTTGTTCAAAGAAAGCCGGAACTCAGCGGGCAGCCGTGCCTTGATGTCGATGATGCGGGAGCTGGGGTATCAGATTGGTCGATTCAAAGTACGTAACCTGATGAAGGAAGCCGGCCTGGCATCCAAACAGCCGGGCGCACACCGCTATAAGGTCGCTCGGTCTGAACGACCGGACATTCCCAATCTGCTAGCCCGCGAATTTGATGTCCAACAACCCAATCAGGTGTGGTGTGGCGATATTACCTACGTCTGGGCAGGTGGTCGTTGGCATTACCTGGCAGCGGTGCTTGACCTGCATACCCGGCGGGTTGTGGGGTGGGCGATGTCAGATAAACCAGATGCCAAGCTGGCCATCAAAGCACTTGAGATGGCGTATCAGCAGCGGGGTTGTCCGTCAGGCGTGCTGTTTCACTCTGACCAGGGCAGCCAATATGGCGGCCGAGCATTTCGGCAACGACTGTGGCGCTATCGCATGACCCAGAGTATGAGTCGGCGTGGCAACTGCTGGGATAACGCCCCGATGGAACGGTTGTTCAGAAGCCTGAAGTCAGAGTGGCTCCCGGCTATGGGATATATGAGCGTGCGGGAGGCGAAGCAGGATATCAGTTATTACCTGATGGATTACTACAACTGGTGGCGTCCACATCACCACAATGACGGGATACCGCCAGCAAAAGCCGAGGTTCGGCCTAACCAAGTGTCCGGATTTAGTTGACCACTACACTTAACACCCAACTCATTTACAGGCTCAAATGTCATTAAGAGTATATTGTTGTAGGAGCAGGTAACCTCTGTGACGCCCTGCCCAAGAACCTTGGAGCCAGCGCTGACCCTCTGGCCAGTAACGATGTTCTGGCGCTCAAAATACACAACGCTCTTGTCTTCAAGTCCACCGCCGTTGGGCATAAAGGTGTAGTAGGCAGGCCCGACATTGAATGATGAATACAGGTAGTGTGGTACTGTTATATCGCCTAGGATAGTAGGTTTTGCAGCGGCGTTAACTGCAGGCTTAGAGCCGGGCACCACAGGGGTTGGACCCGAGCTCTCGACTTTTTCAGCATATTGGCTGTTATTGTTCCGCCCGTAGACAAGCAGCTCAATGCGCTTGCCAATCATGGCGTCTGGCACGCGATAGCGCGCTATCTTGCCAGTGGTGGCTGTACCGGGTGGGTAGTTGGTAGCAATGCCAAATCTATTAACCCAGGATAGCTTGTCAGCATCACTATCAGCCCTGTATTCACGCCAGGCGTAGCGTGTTGCGGAGTCGATATAAAATGCATCCGTGAATAAGTAACCGCCATCAAGCCATTCACCAGCAGCTAGATTGGTATAGGTTATTTTTACATCACTCACCACAGGCTTTTTATTTGGGTCAGGAAAATAAATGTTAGTTATGCCAGGGGTTTTATATTGGACACCTGTCACACCCAAACCATTCACGGGTGTTATTACAAAGCGGGGGCGACCGTAAACACCTGCTGGGATGGACTGCGCTGGTATCACTCCATTTGCAGTGTTTCCGCTTCTTACGAGTGTGTTGTCCATATAAAAATCATAGGTAGAGTTGTCCCCATCAGCACCGCCTGCACGGTCAAATACATAGGTGCTTGCTGCGACTTCACCATTCACAAACCCAGTGGGCGGTGTGTAGCTTGAGATGAGCGGCGACAAGTTCGGGTTATAGATGTATTGATTGATGGGCGTGGTCACTATGCTGCCGATGCCGCCATAGTGGCTCTGTGGCTGAATGCTGAGCTCCACTCTTCTTCCGGCATAGCCTGCCAGTGAGAAGTCAGGGACAGTACCTGCGCTGGTGTTGGCGCCAGAGCCATTTTGCAACAGGGCGGCTGATTGCCCTTGTGGGCCATA
Organism: Aeromonas sp. R2-2; assembly: GCF_040908355.1. Taxonomy (NCBI): domain Bacteria; kingdom Pseudomonadati; phylum Pseudomonadota; class Gammaproteobacteria; order Aeromonadales; family Aeromonadaceae; genus Aeromonas; species Aeromonas sp. R2-2. The sequence goes on from NZ_JBFODQ010000058.1 coordinate 10,591, forward strand.
TGCGTAGATGGAGGTGTCATTACCGACCCCCTCCCAGGTGTAGGTTGCGGTGAGGTTGTTGGCGTCAACAAACAGGCCGTCCGCTTCTTTGACCTTCACATCCACGTTTTTGACCAGCGGCGGCGGCGGCAGTACCGTGGTAGTGGCGCACTCCTGATTGCCTTGTGATGGGTCAGTGATGATGTCGCTTGTCTTGGGAGTAACGCATGCTGTCAGCGGCTGGTTGATGGCCGCCTCTGGTACGACGGGTATTGATGACGTTTGACCAAGCGCAATGGCATTGCCAGCGCCGTCAGTGGTCGCCCATGAGAACACAGAGCCCAACTCATCATCCCCATCCGGGTCATTGAATCGATACTTGAGCTTCACGTCCTTACTCTCTACCCCATATACAGCAGTAGGCTCAAATTCGAGATTTTCAGCTGTAGGCGCACGCCCCAGCACGCCAGTGGCCGTTGGGCCAGATGTCACCGCCATGACAGTGCTGGCAAGGAGAGCGCTCAGGCCAATCGCTGGCGTGAGGCCATATCGCCTGATTGCAGATAACGTCATTTTGCTCATTCTCAGTATCTCGGTAGTCATCTTTTGCTGTTGGTGGCCTGGCATGCTGATGCGGGCTCGCAGTTAAACTGTAGAGTGAGCCGGCAACATTCGCACGCACACGCGAAACGGGCCGAGATGATTGCGGGTAGCAATGCAAGCCCACAACAAAAAAAAAAAAAATAAAGCAGAACCAACAAAAACCGAGAGCCCAATGTGTTTTCCAATCACCACACCCAAAATGCAACCAGACATCGCCACACCGACTGCTCACAACAAAATACATGCGCAATAGATGTGCTGCAAACAATGAAAATACCTTGAAAAATGCCTTGCATGCAGCGCACTCAGCAGTCAGCAGTCAGCACTTGCTATAATCAAGTCAGGCTGCCGGGCAGGTGATTAGGAATATATCCCTTTCTTGACTCAGCACAACCTATTCGGCAGCCGACCATTTTTTACCTTACCCCCAGATTCACCACCCCGTTACACACCGTTTTTGTGGATAAGTAACAGGCATCGTCAATCAAGCTCTTGCTGCATCTCGATAAGCTGACGCCATGGGCGACACAGAAGGTCATACCATGTAAGCGAGCTGCCAAGCCCATCCGGCTCAACACCCCTTGGGTGTGGGCATCTGCGCTCATCCAGCACGTAGGGCTCAATAGCTAGCACTTGAAGCAGGTATTTCTGCACACCGTTGTCGCAGACCTTCTGCTCATGGACTTCCATGATGTCGGTCCGTCTGCGTATCTTGGCAAAATCATCACTGATGGCCTTGACGGATACACCAAATGCATCAGCAACCTCTCGCGAACCAAGTGGGCACTGCTGCTCGTGCAACCAATGGGCCACCCGTAAATAGCGAGGTAAGGGCTTCCCACACTTCATGCGCTACACCTCACCAGTAGGCTCACGACAGTAATCGACTGCTTTTTTTGGGGCATGGTCATCTGTTCACATCGCTCAAGGCTAAATGCATGCGAGGGCCAACTGCTTGCACTCCGGGTTCGAGAGCAGGCCACCGGGTGAGTCATTAGGCGAGCTATTGGGTGAACCAATAAGCACCCTGCCTCACGCGGAAGCCCCTTGTATCGCCCAGTGAGTGGGCCATGCCCCTCTGCAGGCCAACTACCGTATTTTGCTAACCAGCGCCGAGGACGGCCTAGGCGGCACAGCTTGATGGCGTCATATCGCATTATCTTACTTTCGAGGCGAGATAGTTCGGTGTCTTTTAGGGTCGGCATCGGGATATGGCTGGAGTGCTGAAGGGCTGCAGTAAATCGCATGCAATCGCTGCTTGACGCGGGTGTCGCTGCCCACCCAAAGGGATGGTACCGCAAGCAGTCAAAAATGGTGCTGGCTACCGGAATCGAACTGGTGACCAATTGATTACAAGTCAGTTGCTCTACCTACTGAGCTAAGCCAGCATCAGCCTGTGCATGTTAAATGATGTTGTGAAGGATGTCATTAGGGCAGGTCGTTGTCATGCGGCAGAGTGTTGTCGAATGTTCAGCGTTCGTTATCGACGAGCTTAGTCATGAGTTGGACGCAGTATCCGTAAACAACAAGGCCATGCCATACCGGCATGGCCTTGTTTATTTAGATGAGGAAGTCATCCAGCTGACGACCGTGCTCAAGCTGCTCAGCCAGAAACTTGGGTGTACGGCCCTGACCGGTCCAGGTTTTCTCTACGCCATTTTCAACATAACGGTATTTCGGTGGGCGAGGCGCTCGTTTAGCTTTGGCAGTTGTCGCAACTGCTGGCGTACTGCCTATCAACTCAGTCGGGTCGATACCAGCCTGAGCCAACATCGCTTGGAACTCAGCCAGCTTTTGCTGATGCTCAGCATTGGCTGCTTGTTCTTTCTCTGCGTGCTCCAAACGCTCCAGATAAATCAACTCAATCTTCTCGTGGGCTTCTTTCACCTGCTCCAGTGAAAGCTCACGCATCGCTGCCCGCAGGCTGCGCACATTCAGCAACACTTTCAAAAACTCACTCATCCATCACCTCTGTCATGAAAAAAAACACCAAAAATATTTTAATTTTCACACCGTAAGTTAAAGTAACTGCCCCCTCAAAAACTGCATCGGACCACATCGTCCTTTCCGGTACCTTCTCATCGTTCCCAGGACATCCTCGGAAACATACACCGATGACAACAGAAGGCGCTTATCGATGAAAGAACTACAGATTATCCGTTTGAAGGCTCTCGTTCAATTGCTCGGCATTTCAAGGAGCACGCTTTACTCGTGGATTAACCCCCGCGCAAAACAATTTAAACCCAACTTTCCAGCCAAGATAAACATTTCCAGCAGGTGTGTTGGCTGGCGCCTAAGAGAGATAGAGCAGTGGATGGATACCGAGTTTAATCAGCTGGATAAATAAGGATCGCGCGATGAAAAATCCTTACGACCAAGCAAACTCCCAGTCGTATTACAACCCTTACCGCTATGCCAATACTTACCAAGGCCATAGTACCGGCTACAGGTTAGCAGAGCAAGGTCGACACGGTCAGGACATGGATTGCTTGGCTAAACATTTGGGCGTAGATGTTCCTCTGGTAAAGTGTGCGGTGCTCGCCGCGACGTCAATATCAGCAAGCAATAACCATCAAGTTGCTGACCCGATTAGCGAAAGAGTGTATTCGCCAAATCTGTACACTTGGCAGATTGGTGATTCGGGAGGCGGTAAAAGTTACGTACTCAAAAATATCATACACCCCATCTTTCCTCTTGTAGAAGAGGAAAGAGCGGCAATAGAAGAGAAAATACTGCATGCAAAAAAAGATGAGGAGATATGGAAAAGCAAGACTCGAGCCTTGAAACGGCGATATGAGCAAGCTGTCAGCCGTGAAGATATGGAAAAGTCGGCGCAATGTAAAAGTGAACTTGACCAGCATTTGCTTGATAGGCCCCTTGTACCTAAACCGCGAAATCGCATACGCAGCAGCATTGTCCGGAATGACATAAAAACGGAACTGAAAGCACACGGCGAGCTGTCTTTAATTCTACCGGAGGCATCTGTTGAAAAAGAAAGGTTGGAGAAACATATCGACATATTAAATCCGGCATGGAATAACGAATCGATTACACTAACGGGACCCCATGAAGATGTTCATATTTCACATCCGGCCATTACATTGGTAATGCAAACTCAACCAGCATTGTTTTTACCATTTACGAAAAAACGTACAAAATTAAAAGAGGCCGGTTTTTATGGGCGCTGCCTTTTCTTTACTGCAAAAGGCTATTCCTATCCTCCAATTGAAACGAAAGAAGGAGATGAATTGGTGACCTTTATCCAACAACGACTCCGAGAGTTGCTTATTATGCCAAATAAAAGAATATTACATTTATCCTCTGAGGCAACTGTCATATGGACAAGCATAGTGAACAACGTGAGTCAGCTCAGGAGGACGGAGGGGACAAAAGAAGCAGCAACACCTGAGTTCTCGGGGAAATACCCTGTTCACTTGTTACGCGTTGCTGCATTGATCCATTTGCTTTACAAGGACAGTGAGGTGATTGATGAGGATGATATCAATCAAGCTGTCACACTCCTGCAGGAAGTTCAGGAAGAGCATCTCTATTATTTCAGTGATTTTAATCAACAACAAAAGCTGGAGAAAGATGCAGAGGAGGTGCTTGGGTGGATTAAACGTCAGACTGGATATCAGTGCACCGTACAGAGCGTGAACAAAAATGGCCCTATTTGTGCCAGGAACAGGGAGTTACTTCAGCAACAACTCGATTTTTTAGTATCAAAAAATGAGATCACTGTTTCCCAATCAGGAAAGTCTTTATTTATCAACCTTAATGCCTACTCAAGAGTTTCAAGGCTGTCAAGAGTGAAATTATTTTAGTAACTTTCGAGTTCATTGATTGATTTTTTAAAAGTGGATTGGCGCCATTAAAAGCAGCCATCATTAGCCCTCCGATTATTTGGGCGTGGGCATGATCAATGTTTTTATTTGGCGGTATATTATTATTAACATCAGTATTAACACTAACACTAACATTAACATTAACACTAACACTAACACTAACACTAACACTAACACTAACACTAACACTAACACTAACACTAACACTAACACTAACACTAACACTAACACTAACACTAACACTAACACTAACACTAACACTAACACTAACACTAACACTAACACTAACACTAACACTAACACTAACACTAACATCGTCAATGCTAATGCATTCTTATACTACCACTGTATCACTACCATGGCATTACTAATGCTACGCCATTACCAACACTACGTTATATTTCAACAATAGGAGTACTGACTATCACAGCAAGCATTACCCTCACATGATATAACCATGCGTAGCAAACATACTCAGATACTGCTCCAGCACTAACCATGCTGGTAGCGGTATCGTGTGAGCGTCACTCTGCTACGGCATAACCCATTAACCACCACAGGGGGATTAGCCCCCCTCTATAACATGCAAGTTAGGGCAGCGCTTCGCTGCCACTACGTTCATATTGGAAATGACATCGATGAAATATTACCCGTTATCACAATCAGACCATGAAAGCATCATCAACATGCTAGAAAAACGAGATGGCCCTATTATCAACGTTTACTACTACACCCTGGTCGATATAGTTTCCCTGTCACTGCAACGCTTTCATCGTGTCACCGCAACACGAATAGACTTACGCTATCCACAAAGCCTCACTGCAGATGATATGCCCTGTATGGATATCGCTATTCGTGATGACGCAATGACTCGCTTTTGTAAATCTCTACAGGCAAAGCTCAGCGCATTGGCAAATCGCAAACGCAAACAAGGGGACCGGGTGAGAGATCACACCTTTCACTATCTCTGGGTAAGGGAGTTACACCAGAGTAATTACCCGCACTATCACGTGGTCCTGCTGTTTTGCAAAGACACCTTCTACACCACAGGGCGTTATGACGACCCAGAGTCACTCGCTGGGCTCATTACTGCAGCATGGGCCAGTGCCTGTGGCGTCTATATCAATCACAACACAGACCCGGTCTTATTCTCCCTCTTCACCGGCAGCGTCTATTTTGCCAAACAGGGTACCTACCACCTGGATATCAATGCCGACAACAACGCGCTACACGCATCGATCACAGAACTGCTACTGCGAGCGGGTTACTTAGCCAAGCAAGCCCATAAGCCATGGCACGATAACAAAAGGAACATGGGTTGCAGCATACGTACGGGAGTGACACGCCATGACTAAACACCACAGTACCGACGTGCTGCCCCAATCAGGTGGGAGAGATGCTACCAACAGCGGGAGAGATGCTACCAAAATCGCCAGAAAAGCCCGAATGTCGCACAATAGGGAGGATTGACCATGAGCATACGCAAGCAACGGCTGCTTCTCGGGAGCTACAGCACACTGCAACCACATCACGCACGAGACGACATCACGCTGTCTACCCACCGTTATCAGCCAGGCTCTTTAACCAGGCTATGGCGCGCCCTTTGGGCAGTGGTGAACTACCGCATGCCAACGCAGTGCGATATGGGTATCGACAAGCAGATGAGTCCAAAGGAAGAGCGGGCATGGACAGATGTCCTTACCCCATTATATGTACTGTCATTAAATGCAAATATGGAGACCTTGCAACACAGCGAGCTGACACAGCTACACCCAGCACTGGTATTATTGCAAGATGGCGCATTCTCGCATCAGCTTGATGAACTATTTAAGACGAAAAACAATCAGGGGCATCGTAAAACATGCCCGACTAAAGACATCATCAAGCAGCAAGATAAATTATCTAAAGCATGTGAGCTAATTCGCTCTCTACAAGAGACCTGTCGTATATCAGACTCATGCTACACGTTTGAGCGACCGTGTAGAAATCGACAGGAAAACATACACTCCTGGTTTGATAACATCAAAGCGCAGCATACCGCCATTTATGTTTTGCGCATCACGATACTGGTTAATATGCTCCCGATATCACTGAGCCAAGAGAAACCATTCGCTGGTACCATCCAAGAAGAAATAGAGTTAATTGTTAAAGCAAGAAAAGTCATTAGCAATTTGATAGCCAAAAAACGGGGTATATTTAAGCAACTTCTAGATTATCACTGGCTGTTGCAATATCATAATTCGCTGGGAGCTCACGCAAATATGACACTCGTGTTTCCAGCCGATAAGGCCTCAGAGGGACGCAGGTATGTTGACTTTATACAAGAGTCTCTCGCGCGTCGTGGTAATGAGGATGTTCGTGCTTGCTACAGGTCTAGCTTGAGCAAAGATACTCGTTATAAGTACCCTCCACGAGGAATAGGTGATGTTATCTTAACCCATGATGACTCACATCAGGTCGCAATTGACGTTATGCTAAAAGAGTATTATCTAAAGAGCCTTTTTATCAAGTTAACATTGCCAGCCAGTATCAAACTCGCATCCTTCTCTTTAAGGAAAAAGTCATAGCCAACACAAAGGGCAACACGAGTTGCCCTTTTGATTTATCAGCATTTACAATACAGGGATAAGCTCCATATCAACATCCTTATCTTTACTTTCTAGGTCTAGTAAAGAGATGATTTTCAGTAAATATGCCTTTTGTGTTTCCGTAAGAAGATAGTAGCGATTTAAACCGCAACCAGGCAAGTCACTGTCAGGTGCAGACAACCATTCCGAGAGTTGAAATACGTAAATGAAAAAAGACATATTTTCCAGCACATCCTTCACTCTGTATCTCATCAGTCCCACACACGGCGTTTTTATCTTCCAGTAATGCGTTTTTATGGTCGTGCTATCCAACAACATAAAAGGCTCGGCATCTTGTAATGATGGCTCATTTTGTGGTTGGGTAATCGCAAGTAAAAAGTCATCCACTTGCTCAATTGGGTTAATGAAGTTATTGGACTTATATTTGTTAGCCGCCTCCCAATTATGATACCCTATCCATCGACAGCGCATGTGTTCCGTGTATGTCAAGTTTAACTTAGATAAGTCGTCTTCATCTCCTGCGAAGAAATTTAATCCACATTCAAAGAAAGGGTCAACTCCCGATTCAAACATAATGCGCTCACAGAAAGCCAAGCGGTGGTTCATTTTCGCTTTTCCTGTAACAAACTTTGCCAAAAAAATATCAAAGGCAATGCTAAAGCCATCGGCGCCAAGATGCCAATCTCGAAGCAACGCTTTGAGGCTTTTTTCTGCTTTAGAGATGACATCCGATGATGGTTCTCTGCCTCGACGAATTTCATACGCCAGATCATAGATAGCGACATATCCATCACATAGTTTTTCTATGTCTTGGTTAGACGGGTCAACAACCACCTCTTTTAAAAAAAGATTAATATCTTCATGTGAGTCAATGTGATTGATAAAATTGGATGTTATTAATCTCAAATCCTTGCTATGTTGGGCTGAGTTAGCATGATAAATAGTATCATTAGCTTGAGTTGACAGAAGTAGCTCATAGACCGCATTATAGTTACCTTCTAGCGTTTCAACTAACCGACAGGCTTTGTCGCTATGCCACAAGACATCCCCCCCTGTGGCACAGGCTTTTATAAGAGAAAAGACAATGCCACCTGCAATATGCCATCCCCAGAATTCTTGAATACTGCCCTCTTTAACAGGAAGCCCCTCTTTATTTTTTTCTTCAAATTTATTCAAAATGTTGGTTATCTTTGCATAACTCCCCCGCCTGTAGTTTTGGAGATAGGTGGAGTCATCACTGAATTCGGCGAAGGCTTTTTTATGCTCAGCAATGAACACTGCTATTGGGTCAGACAATGGTTTTTCTAAGATGCTGATATATTTCGATAGATATTTAAATACGTAATTTTCAGGATACATGAGATGCCATTCAAGGCATAGTCGTTTCAGGTATGGCAGCAAAAAGAACTCTAGCATTGCCATATTGGCGTGAGACTGCTCAGTGAGTGTAAAGAATGGTATTTGTCGAATGACATTATAAACACTTTCTAGCAAGCGCAATTGTTTTTCTAGATATGCGGCACACTCTTTTTTTATTTCATCATCATAACAAGAGTAAGATGCTATTTGCTTCGCAATAGCCGGGGCTAAGCCGACTAATCGTGACCTGATAATATTGAGGTCGCGCAGATCTTTAAGAAAGTTATTTCGGCCCTGTGCTTTTTTTGCATTTTTAGGCACATCATAGACCTTTGCACTTTCGTCTATAGACTCTATAGTCAACGCCGACGTGTCGAGATGCTGGGCGATGAAATCAAGAATGTCCAGATTGGTTGGGATGGTAAACATACATGCCTCTGAATAAATAATGAGACCACATTATGTACCACAATTGACCAATAAATAAATCAAACTAAATAGAGTAAAATCATCACCATAACAACCTTGCGGTTGTTATGGTGAGTTTCACGGACCGTGCTCAAACGGACAACATCAAAACTGTAGTCAAGGAGGGGAAAATTATAAGTAAGGCATTAGTAAAAATCCAAAAATTGAACCAATGCCTGTTGCTTATCGGGCGATAGCGAGGACCACTGCTGGTCCAGTCGCTTCTTCAGCCCCTTCTCTGGGCCATATAGCAATGCCTGTGTTGGTTGGATCAAGGCGGTGTGCCTCGTCGGACATTCCAACAAGAACCACTCCGCTGGTGTATCCAGTAATCCGGCCACATCGACAAGCAACGTGGCACTGACTCGGTTTAGCCCTCGCTCGTAGCGTGATAGCTGTTGTTGGGAGAAACCCAAGGCCTCCGCAAGTTGCGCAGCAGACACGCCAAGCTCTTTACGCCTGTGCTGGATCCGCTTTCCCAACACCACATCGACATCTGTTGCTGTGAGTTTACTCATTGAACAAACCAATTACAAAAGTCGTGAATGCAAGGATATAGAGCTAAAAAGTTGATAAAACACCTCATGAGATGTAAATTAACAAAATTGACAACCATTGATTGATTGGAGTGATGTTCGTGACCCAGCCCGTATGGTTCTACGCCCAAAAAGGGGCTCAAGTTGGCCCCCTGTCATTGTCTGAAGTGGAGGTGTTGATTGATAGTAGGGATATTGTGGCCGACACAAAGGTTTGGAACGGCACAGGTGAGTGGCTACCTGCTGCAAGCCAACCTGATTTGAGCGCTTTCTTTAAAGCACATCACGGTACGCCGCCACCACTCATGGGAGATGATGTGGATAATCGTTTCGTATGGGCGATTGTCACGGTTCCTGTTATCGGCACCATGCTAGAAATGATGTTCAATACCACGTTGGTGTGGCTATACATCATGTTGAACATTACTTTTTGTGTGTTGGATGAACGGCGATTGAAGTCTGCCGGTCATCATGCACCGGTAAAATGGATGCTGTTTCTTGTCCCCGTCTATCTGTGGAAGAGAGCTGAAATTCTTCATCACAAAAAACTTTATGTGTGGTGCTGGATTGCTGCCTTTTCCATTTCCATCGTTATCTCAATAGCTGGTGAAGAATCAACCATTGAAAAAACTGCATGTCCGGTTGTTAGCGATATATTGCAGAAGCACCTGGCTAATCCTGCTTCATGTAAAGCTGTCAAGATCACAGAAGAGGTTACATCCGGATTTTACCGTGCATACGCAACGCTGGATAATGGGAATAATTTGGATATCACCATCGAAAAAATGAAAGACGGCCAGATATACGTAAGGATACCCGAGTTGTAATTATTCTAACGAGTTATAGGAGTTCAACATGCCTATCATCATTTGCATTGTTATCTTAGGGGTGATTATTCTCGCCTTAATTATTAAAGGGGATGGGAGCAACCACCTAGGCTCTTTATTGGGTGTACTAGTCCCTCTTATCGGCGCAGTGGCCGCTGGCGGTACGGTTGCGGGATTTGCTAGCGTGCCGCTGTCTCCTTTTATTGGTATTCCAATTGGAATTTTAGCGTCCATTTACGTCTTTAAAAAAATCAAGGGCTAACCCCTGCATCGCAAGATACAAAAACAAAAAAATCACACCGATATATTACCTCCATGAAATACACACGGCATCCTGCTTTCAGGATGCCGTTTTTATATCCATTCAAGGAGACACGATGTACGCATCATTATTTGACGAATTATCGCCCGGTGACCATCTGGTCAGTACACGGCGGGGATTTGAGCATCACGGTCTTTATCTGGGCCAGGGCCGAGTTATTCACTACGCCGGAGGTGTAGGGGTAAGTTCTTCCAGTGCCGGAGGCGCCGATGGTATTGAGACTGTATCGCTCCCTGACTTTGCCCAAGGGCGAACAGTGCGGGTCATTGAGCATCCTCACCGACGTTATGACGCTCAAGCATCCATTGCGCGGGCCTATCGTCGCCAGGGAGAGCAACGCTATCACCCGGCGTTCAATAACTGCGAGCACTTTGTGCTGTGGTGTATCGAGGGGGTCAGTCACAGCCCCCAAGTCTCATGGTGGCTACTGGCAGCAGCCCGTGCCACTGGCCATCCGTTGTTGGGCGGTACCATTGTGCTGGGAGGCCTGTTGGCCACGTGGTGGAAGAGTCCGGAGAATCACGATGAATAATCGCGTGGATACCACCTTACCCAGGTCCGCATTGCTGGGCCTGTCTGCTCATATCGAGTCGCTGTTTCAGTCATGGATGCAGCAGGCGCTAGCTAGCCTTGCAGTATCACCAACGATGTTGAGCGAAGGACACACCGCGCTGGTGACCCTCGCTTCACATGAACGCGATGACTGCGCCCCCCAGGCGCCGACTGTCACATCTACACATCAGGCTACCCACTTTCCCAACACCACCTGTACCCTGCATTGGCAGTCCGGGCGATGGGTGATTGCCAGCCTGTCGTCGCTGACACGCATTGAGGAGGCTGCCCCGCCTTGCTGTGAGCATGCCTTCTGGTTTGGCCAAGAAACCGTAGGTTATCAGCTGCAATGGGCCCCCATGCGCCACGAGGCCCTGGTCATTGCACTGCAAGCCTGGGAGCAACAACTCGCATCAATGCCTGCGCTGGTGATTGAGGTCTCCCTTGCGCTGGATAACCAGGAGCATGACATCACGCTTTGCATGTCTCCTTGAGTTTCTGGTTTCTGCATCACTGCAGACTTACCATTTTTCACCACCTCGTTCACATTGGACTATGCTCAATACAAGCAGGTACTCAATGGCTATCTCGACCTTCAGCCCTTCCAGCGCCTACCGGTCGATATAACCGCAACGTCCTGCTCTTCCGATGTGGCGGTATGAACGTTAATTTCAAGCCCAGTCCTGTTTTCAGCAGGTCTGGGCTTTCTTTTTATCCCGGAGTTTACTCATGACCCTGCCTGTTAAACTGGATGGCTTATCCCTGCCCGTGACACAGCCTTTGCTCACCTTGCTTGGTGACACGCTCACGCACACCCAGCGTGACCTTACCAACCAGACAGCCCTGACCTTTCACTTTCGCAATCCCACCTACAGCCCAACAACGGGCGGTGTTCATCCGGTTGAAATCCGCCTGATATCCCAGGCAGGCTGCTGGCACATCGATTACATCACCGATTTCAGCTATCAGGGCCAAGGTCAGGATGCCGAGCTTTGCAAAGAGCTTGATTTCAACTTCCTGGACAACGAGCACTATCTGCAAGGCTGGGGGCCGCTCCCCATGGCCGAGGCACAGGAGCTGTTCACCCTGTGGCAACACAATTTCCTTGCCTACGCCCAACTGGGCTTTTTTACCGTCACCGTCAGTGGTGACTGAGGAGGATGGATGCCTAAAGAACCGATAGCCGTTGAGCTGGAAGCGATTAATCGAGAGGGAGAGACACAGGTGGTGCGCGGCAGTGGCCTGACCGTGCAGGGCTACAGCGTCTACCTGCGAGCGGTAGAGGCCAGCGGATTGGCCCTGGCCACCTGGGTAGCGGACTACGACACCATAGGACCGGCTTACCAACTGGCAGAACGGCTGAGTCTCGCACTGGCTATCCCGCTAAACGTCTTGGTCCCCGAACAGTTGATACCGGTGAAGCGTGAACCCACAACCACAGCTGGCACCATCACCACAACCAACTGAGCTATCTCCAGCGTTAACCAACAACCCCTCTACATCCATGTGACCTCGGCACGCCTCGCGCTGCCGGGGTCTTTATTTTTCAGGAGAATCCCACCATGCGTTACCACAAGCTTAAAGCCGGGGAATGCCCCGGCACGTATGTCGTCACCGAACCCGTGACCGAGCAAGACCTGCTGCGCATCGCCAACCAGATTGCCCGCAAACGCCTGGCCAAAGGCACAGCCATCACCAGCACCACCGAGGCCGCCGAACGGTTACAAACCTTGCTGCAGGACCGGGAGCACGAAGTGTTCGGGGCACTGTTTCTCGACTCCCAGCATCGCGTGCTGGCCTTTGAGGAGCTGTTTCGCGGCACCCTCGACAGTGCCAGCATCTACCCTCGGGAAGTGGTCAAACGGGCCTTGCTACTCAACAGTGGGGCCATCATCGCCGTCCACAATCACCCAAGCGGTGACCCTGAACCCAGCCACTCTGACCGAGTCTTCACCCAAGCCCTCAAAGAGGCCTTGGCACTGGTCGATGTGCGGTTGCTCGACCATCTGGTGGTTGGTGCCGAAGGCGTGGTGTCACTGGCCGAAAGAGGTCAACTATGAACCACCCCCCAGGCAAAAGCCACCTCACCGCCCTCGACATCCTCCTCGAGTTGCGCTGCTGGCTTGAAGATAACGTTCAGATGCAGGCCGAGCCCGCCATCGTGGCTCACCTGCCTAACGGCTACCTGCTCACCCAGAGCGATTGCATCGAGGCCATTGATTCGCTGCTCCACCAGCTACGCCATTCGTCGCGCCAAGAAGGAACAAACGCCATGCGATTACCCAATCCCTTTTCCCTTGAGGAAACGCTCGAGAAGCTGCGCCATCGTCTGGCTTCCGCCTACAACGAAGATGCGCTGACGCTGCTGGAGAAGGCCATCACCAAGGCTCGTGATGACCGGCGTTATGCCAAGCAGTTTGAAGAGACCTTGCTGCAAGGCTCCACCATCGAGATACGTGACTGTCTCAGCTGCTTTGGCGACTACTTCGAACGCTCCCGAGACGCACCGCCCTATTACCCGCATCACGATGCCGTTAACGGCATTGATTGTGCGCTCTACGCCATCCTGTTTGAGGCTGCTCACCCCGACACACGCCAAGATCACCAATAACGAACCGTCGATCGCCCAATCACATGCCGATCACGTTTCCACCCGATCACCCGGATCATCAACACTATCGATATGATCCCGATGATCTATCTCGTGCTTGATCAACAGTCAGCAGAGAGCGTGCAGAGTATCATCATCGCCTGCTTTACCATTTTGGTAAAACAGGCTACCATCCATTCACGAATTTACCAAAACGGTAAAAGGCTTAGGTTATATGAAGGTGTTGTCATTACGAACCCTACGCGCGTTCTGGGAGCAGCCAAGATACGCCGATGCCGAGCAGCCGCTAAGAGCATGGTATGACGAAGCCAAGACTGCGACGTGGGAAACCCCGCAAGCGGTCAAGCTGATGTATCGCACTGCCAGCTTTGTGGCTGGCAACAGGGTTGTATTCAACATCGCGGGAAATAAATACCGGCTTATCGTTGCGATGGACTATCCAAGGCAATGGTGCAAGGTACGCTTTATCGGCACCCATGCCGAATACGATAAAATTAATGCCACAGAGGTGTAAGCGGAGGTATCCATGAATATCACCCCAATCCGAACAGAGCAGGACTATGATGCCGCTATGGCGCGCATTGATGAGCTGTGGGGCGCTCCCGTCGGCACACCACAAGGTGATGAACTGGACGTGCTGGCCACACTGGTCGAGGTTTACGAGGCCAAGCATTACCCTATCGCACCACCCAACCCGGTAGAGGCAATCAAGTTTCGGATGGAGCAGCAGGGGCTGACCCCCGAGGACATGGTGGTCTATCTGGGCCATCGCAGCCGGGTAACCGACATCCTCAACCGTAAGCGTAAACTGACGCTCAAGATGATAAGGAATCTGGCCAACGGCCTGCATATCCCACTGGAGAGCCTCATTTCGGATTACCCGCTATCGGCATAACGATGCGTCATTGTGCAACGCAATAACGGCACACAAAACCAAAACGGGCCTGCATCTGCTGGCCCGTTTTCTTAGTGATCTTTGTGTCCTGTCGTCAGGCCACCATCCCCAGCGATATTGAATATCACCCAACCAACAAGGCCACCTCACTGCAGGTGGCCTTTTGCATTTCAAGGAGCTATGCCCATGTCTGCTTTCATGATCGATCGCAAGGACTACCTTGCCTTTGCCGTACAGTTACACCGCTTTTGCAATGCCCCCATGCCACCGCACTATACCCTTGAGCTGCTGCGCTCCCTCTGGTGGAACCCGCCAATGGATGTCACCAGTAGTACCTGGACGTGGCGGGTAGACCGGCTGGTGCGGCTGATGATGCTCGCCAACCGGCGGGCAGTCTGGCATCGCTATCAACTGGGGCGTCAGCAGGAGCGTAAGGAAGCACGCCAGCCCCGCTCGACCAAGCAGGGTCCGCTTAAACCAGCCCACCGTTACCACCAGGCACCACTCACCGATAGCGAGCTGGTTGCCCTCTACAAATTCACCTGCAGCGCCCTGTATCAATCGAGCGAATGGAGCGGGAGCCCTGAGCAGGCACCTCGGCTAGTGAAGGTAATACAGCAGTTGCAACAGGCTCTCGCACAAGACGTGCTGACCCGGTTGTCACTGTGGGACCAAGCTCCTTGGGGAGAGATGTGATGAACCTTTCCATCAACCTGACAGTGACAAGCTCACCGCCGAGCTCAACCGCCCAGATAGCACAACGTATCGCCGATGACATGGCACACCTGCATCACCGTCTCGGGGATGGGGTCAGCGATGAACTGGGCATCAGCATCAGTTACCTGGTCGAACAGTTTGCGCTGCTGGCAGCGGCTTACCGTTCACCTGCAGAAAGGGAGAAACACCCATGATTGAATTCAACGATAGCTTCACTCAGGTCGCAGTCGCTGAGGCAATGAGCGCACATGGCGATTTGCATAGGCTCATTACCTATCAGCTCACCTTCCCGAAGTGGGCACACGACTATGACGAGACCGGCAAGCGCACTGGCCCCGACAAGATCAAGCCCGTGCCAACGATGCACAAGACCTCGCTGTTCGTGAGTCCACTGGACATGGTGGACAACCTGCCCCGCGAGATTAACTTTGCGTGGTGGGAGCGTGAGTGCAACGACCTCGGCTATCCCGTTGGGGAGTGGCGACGCACCATTGTGGGTGCCTACGTCAACCACGGCAGTAATGATAAGCCGGATTGGAATAGTCACACCTGAACCACTGCCACCAGCACACATATGACCTCTAGCAGCCCCTCACCCCGAGGGGCTGTTTGCATTTGAAGGAACCCCAACCATGCATGACTTACGTGACTACAAGACTCTGTCCGCCCGACAACTCGCCGCCGCTATCAGCCAGCTCAACCACAACACCGCACCGAAGATAATGACCCACTTGGCATTGCGAGCCAGGCAACAACGTCCGTTCGGTAATGGCCGCAGCAGAGCCAAGGCCCTCAAGCTGCTGCGCCGGGTCAAGAAGGCTCACAAGGTAGGTAGTATCCCGTTCGAGCTCACCGCAACGGGTTGCCGCATCGACCGAGGGAGCCATCAGGCTGACCGTTACTACTACGACCGGACGCTGCTGTCCCAGGGCTGGCAGCAGTACGACACCGAGGAGGATGCCTGGTATTTCGGCATCTGGATTAACACCGAGAAGCTGGAGACCTTTACCTACGCCGAAGGGGATACCAGCCATGTGATTGCGCCAAACGTTGAGGCGTTTCGCGCTGAATTGGCGCGGCTCTATCAGTACCACCCGCAAGCCCCGGCGTTTATCAGCATCGACCCGGAAGCGGGCGTTGTAACCCACCATTTTGAAGCCAAACCGGAGATGTGAAATGGCGAAAAACATCACCATCAAGGTGCCCGGCAAACATCCGCAAACCGGCGAGCTCACCACCTTTGAGCAGAAGGGCCTGCGCATAGATATCGACATCGGCGGGCAGACCGTGCCCTTCCTCATTCACGGGAGGGGTATAGGCACCTCGTTCACCCATATCCCGAGCAGCTATCGCATCGCGTTGCTCGGTGGCTGGCTCACCGCTCGTTACGCAATACCTGAAAATAAGCCCAGCAGAACAGTCTGCGCCCGGATGGCCATAGACCGACTGGTAGCCCAGTACGGCTCGCAGCACCTGCTGGACCGACTCAATTGCAAGCCTGTTATCAATCAACAGTAACCACCACCCAGACGACAACAAGGAGCGATGCAATGACCAACCCCCTACCAACAATGCCTGTCCTACAGGTCGGCTATCCGGTGATGAAAATGCTGGATGTCGCCATGAGTACCATCGTGGGCGATTACGATAACGCAGACCTGGTACCAGAATGGCAATGGGTCAAGCGCATGGCCTCCCATGAACATGTCGGTGTGAAGGATGACTCCGCCTACGAATATATGTTGAACCTGGCCTTGGAGCTCGATGCCTACCCGCCAACGTTACAGCCCTTGCTCGCAGCAGCAACGCAAGCCGGGGTGAGCTACATCCTGTTTTACAACGACTAGCCACTGCGTCTGTCACTGCGGCCCGGCAGCTTTCGGCAGCCTCGGCACCAACGGACACGACAGCCCAGCACCGCTTATCCACAAACAGCATAAAGGGCCAGCCCTCACTGGCTGGCCCTTTGCATCCAAGGAGTCACCGAACATGACCCGTCTCATCACCGGACTCGAGGTGCATCGCTATGCCCCCGAGCTTAACAAATTGCATCTGCGCAACCGCCAGATGTTACCAGCCCCAGGTATCACCACCATCAAGGAAGCCAAAGCCCGTCTGTTTAGCCGCTGGCAGCCAGGGCATCAGGTGACCATCACAGTAAGTCACCCTGACTACGTCAATCTCTCCCGGCTCTACAGGGGGCGACTGGCAAGCCTGACCGACCTCCCTGCTAACTTGACCAGACTACGCCAGCGCCACAACGTGCCCGGCACCATCATCGACATTGAATTGAGGTATCGCTAATCATGACCACGACAACCACCCACACCCAGGACCAACAACCCGCAGCACCAGACCAACTCACCCGGATTTTTGCACAGTGGGGCTTGCCCCACACCGTGACACCGCGCTTTGGCGCTCGCCTTATCCAAGAGCATCATCGCCTGCACTTTTTGTCAGACCGAGCCTCATTGATTGGCGAATGGGAGGCGGTGGCTATCGACCAGCTTGAAGCTGTTTTCCCAGCCATCATCAAGGAACTGGAAGCCAAATTGCTGACTGGGGAGCTGGATGCTCAGCGCCAGCAACGTATCACCGTCCATCACGGTGGTTTCACCTGCGAAGCCGATGCCCTCGGCAGCCATGGCTATGTCTACGTAGCGATTTACTCTGCGACAAGCATGGACGCCAATCCTGAGCGCCAGGCGTGACCTCCAAAAATGGAATGTGGTAATATTTTTATACCCATTCGTCCGTGATAAGTGTGTGGGTCGTGGGGAAGGCCAATACGTGGCCTTCCCTTTGTTTTTTGTAGCCATCATCCGAACAAAATCACCACCCCATCACCTGACTGCCCCCTACTTTTCCGGTATCATGCGGGCCATGTTTTCCACAGAACCAATTCTCGATATGCCATGTATCGATTGGCTGTGCCTGCACTCAAGCCAAGACGAGACACATGGCAAATCAGACTGTAACCGTGACCTTACCGCCAGTTTGTACGGCGCACTGCATGACCCCGTCTGAAACGTCTGTTCGCCCGCATCCAAGGGGCCGTCACCGATGGCTCATCGTCAATGGGCGGCGCGTCTTCAGATAGGCGCTCTGCATTCACAATGCTATACGTCGCCTCCACGTCTGGTGACGTCGTGGCGCAACATACATCAACAGGAATAACCGCATGACAAGTACTCAACAACGTGCCGCATTACAACGCCAAATTTGGGCCATCGCCAATGAGGTGCGTGGCGCAGTGGATGGCTGGGACTTTAAGCAGTATGTCCTCGGCACGCTGTTTTATCGCTTCATCAGTGAAAATTTCGTCAACTACATTGAAGGCGGTGATGACAGCATCAACTATGCGGCGCTCGCCGATAAAGATATCCCGCTTGAGGTAAAAGTGGATGCCATCAAAACCAAGGGCTACTTTATCGCCCCCAGCGATTTGTTTGTGAACGTCGTCAAAGACGCACATACCAACGAGAGCTTAAATACCGACCTGGCTCATATCTTTTCTGCCATTGAAAGCTCTGCCAATGGCTACCCATCAGAGCGCGACCTGAAAGGGTTGTTCGCCGACTTTGATACAACCAGCAACCGCTTGGGCAATACCGTCACCGACAAAAACAAGCGCTTGGCCGCCGTGCTCAAAGGGGTGGCCGAACTGGACTTTGGTGACTTTGATGGCAGCCAAATCGACCTGTTCGGCGATGCCTACGAATTCCTTATCTCCAACTATGCGGCCAACGCCGGTAAATCAGGTGGCGAGTTCTTTACGCCGCAGCATGTGTCCAAACTGATTGCGCAGCTCGCCATGCACAAGCAAACCCGTGTTAATAAAATTTATGACCCCGCTTGCGGCTCTGGCTCCCTGCTGCTGCAAGCCAAGAAGCACTTTGATGCCCACATCATTGAAGATGGCTTTTTCGGCCAGGAGCTCAATCACACCACCTACAACCTGGCTCGCATGAACATGTTCTTGCACAACATCAACTACGACAAGTTCAACATCCAATTGGGTGACACCTTGCTTGAGCCGCATTTCAGTGATGACAAGCCCTTTGATGCCATCGTCTCCAACCCACCTTACTCAGTGAAGTGGGTGGGGAGTGATGACCCAACCCTGATTAACGATGACCGTTTTGCGCCTGCTGGCGTGCTGGCTCCCAAATCCAAGGCTGACTTTGCCTTTGTGCTGCACGCACTGAGCTACCTCTCTGCCAGAGGCCGCGCCGCCATCGTCTGCTTCCCTGGCATCTTCTACCGTGGCGGGGCTGAGCAGAAAATCAGAAAATATCTGGTCGACAACAACTATGTTGAAACCGTGATTTCGCTGGCGCCCAATCTCTTTTATGGCACCACCATTGCGGTGAATATTTTGGTGCTCTCAAAGCGCAAAACTGAATCAACTACTCAGTTTATTGATGCCAGCGGTCTGTTTAAAAAGGAAACAAATAACAACATCCTCACTGACCAGCATATCGAGCAAATTATGCAGGTGTTCGATAGCAAAGAGAATATCGCGCATTTTGCCAAATCGGTCTGTTTGGATGATATCGTGGCCAACGAATACAACCTGTCCGTAAGCAGCTACGTGGAAGCCAAAGATAACCGTGAGGTTGTGGACATTACCCAGCTTAGCGCCGAACTGAAAACCACGGTGGCCGCCATTGACAAGCTGCGCAAAGAGATTGACCTCATCGTGGCCAAAATCGAAGGAACGGCGATTGAAGAAAGACCGACCGAGGGCATGGACGGCGAAGGAGAGGTAGCATGATGTTAGAGAATAAATTAAACATCACCAATCAGGTTGAACTTGCCAAAGCTGAGGAGAAAATCAGTAAGCAAAAGGCTAAGCAACTTTTCGACTCTGGCGACATTAACAAGGCCGA
>NZ_JBFODQ010000059.1:0-26425 GCF_040908355.1 Aeromonas sp. R2-2
TTCACCAGACATTGAAAATCAAAAATTGTTTTTGATGCTCGATGCTGTGAGTGCCCACACAGATTGCTTGATTCAAATTGTTAAAGAGCGACGCAGCTTTTGCTGCTGCGGGAGTGGGATTCTACTCAACCGCCTTCTCGAGTCAAGCCTTATTTCCAAAGGCTTTTCGATGTTATCGACGAGGTTGTTTGCGTTGCCGCTTGCCCTGTCGATGGAGGCGCATTATAGGGAGTGAATTCTTTCTGGCAAGGCTAAATTGCATGTTTTTTTGATAAAACCGCACAACCGTTCAAACAACAAACAAAAAGAAGAAAGTTCGAGCTAAATCACACATTCTGGAGGCAGATGACAGGCAAGCCCCCCCTCTCAACTCATATAAGCCATTTCGGAGTGTTGACGCGCCAGCCAAAGCTCCTCCATCTCCAACAAGGTTTGATAGATTTTCTCCGCCTGCTCCGGTCGGCTGAACAGATAGCCCTGTCCATACAAGTGGATATCGGTCAGGGATCGCAGCACATCCAACTGGGCCTGTGTCTCAATCCCTTCACACACCAGACTCTTGCCCAGCATCGACCCCATCCGGCAAATATTGGCGACCAGTTCGGATGCCTCCAGTGAAGTGTCAATGCCCTGTATAAAGGAGCGGTCGATCTTCACCTTGCTGACAGGTAACTTTTGCAGATAACTCAAAGATGAATAACCGGTACCAAAATCATCTAATGCCAGCAGTACCCCCTGCTGATTGAGATCCTGCATCAGTTGCAGCGAGTTCTTCACTTCCCGCATGGTGGTATCTTCCGTGACCTCCAGGACCAGGCTACGGGCAGGCAGATGGTGCTCCATCAATGCTTTGGCCACCAATTTGAGCAAATTACGCTGGTACATGCCTGGCGAGATATTCACACACATTTGCAGATCAACCATACCAAGCTGGTGCCACTGATAGAGCTGCTCGCAAGCTGTGTTCAGCACCCAGCTGCCAACCCGTTCGGCAAGCTGGAACTCCTCGGCCACCATGATTACTTCGTTTGGCGGAATGAAGCCGAGTTCCGGGTGCCGCCAGCGCAGCAGAGCCTCGACAGCTTCGCAGCGGCCACTCTCTAGATTGACGATGGGTTGGTAATAGAGTTCCAACGCATTGTGTTCCAGCGCCATGATCATATCCGACGCCAAATGTTTACGCCGCGCCGTTTCGTTGAGCAGGGAGTTATCGTAAATCACATAGGGGACATGGGTCTTGCGACTATGGAACAGGGCCTGTTCCGCACGACTCAACAACTCCTGAGTCTTGTCGCTGTCCATCGGATAGAAGGCAATGCCGATCCCGACTTCGAGCCGGAAGGGATAGTTGTCATAGACGATATCTTGCTTCAGCGCATGCAGCAATCGCGCTACCAGCTCCCTGACCTGACGCAGATCGCTGCTGCCACGCTGAATAATTGCAAATTGATCCCCCCCCAGACGTCCGCTCCACTCGCCCTCTTCACAGAGCACTCTGATCCGGGTGGCAAACTCACAAAGCAGATAATCACCGGTGTCATAGCCAAACTTGCTGTTGATATCTCTGAAGTCGTTGATGTCGACCAGCACCAGTCCAAACGGCACTTCCTGTGTGGCGTACAGCTCCATCCGTTCCAGTAGGGCAACCCGATTGGACAACCCGGTCAGCGGATCCCGTCTGGCCGCTCTGAAATGACGACGCCCTTCATATATAAGCAGCATGCTGAGCAGCAACACTGACATGACCAGACCGGAGACCATCAGCAACAAGGCATTGCGCAATTGGCCAAAATGGCGATCGTTCTCGGAATAGACGTTAATGTTCTTCTGCATCACAGAAGCGAGGGAGTAGGAGAGCGGCTCTTGCAGCGGGGCAAGGCGCATCATGATCTGCTGATAGTCAGATGCCCCGCTTTGCAACTTGGTGATGTCGGGCTCTATTTGGCGAATATTGGTTTCAATCAGCTGCACCAGACGCAAGGTTTTCTGCTTGTCCTGCATGCTCTTGCGCAGCTGGCCGCTCAACAGGATGGGCGTTCTGCTCCAGAGAATGTCATAACGCAACATCAAGGTGTCATGATCAATCCCGCCATAGTGATAGACCTCTACCGCATTGAGGAAACGCCCGAGCTCCAGCTGCAACTGCATCAGCGCCCAGGAGACATCATAGGTGTATTTCTCCATCGCTCTGGTCGCATTCTGGATCTGCATCAGGCAATAGAGGGTGCTCCCGGTAAACGACAGGATGGATACATACAGAATGACGAGCAGTGGCCACGCCCTGGTCTTTCCTTTCACCCCATGCTCCCGTGCTGTTTTTATCAGTGCTGAATGTCTATCAAATCCAACTGCCAAATCATCATGTCGGTATATTCGGATCGCTTCAATTCCGGATATTGATCAAGAGGCAGCATAAACCAGACCGGCCCCTTGTCACGCACCCGCATGACAGCCCCATTGTCTTCCCATGCAAGAATGGGCTCGTATTTGGCAACCTTGTCCCATTCAATGCGGATCTGGAAACTGTTCAGTGCTGTCAACGTAATGGTCTTGCCATCCGCACCGACTGCAGCCAATACATCGGCCAGTTTTGGGCCTCTGTAGGTGTGCGGCTTATCCACCCACGGGTTGCCTGTCACTATCTCATGTTGCGGCAGAGCCTGTAGTTTTGCCAGATCAAACAACACCTTGCCATCAACTTCGTCTGCCGACCTGATGTTGCCACCGACTTTCAGGATCACCGGCCCAGTCAGCGCCTCAGCAGCCATCACCGGCATGATGACCAATGAACACAGTAGTGTCAGCCAACCAAACATTTTCATATCGCCCCCATATTTGCTGTCTCAACAGACTCAGTTTAGCCAGATATAAAAAAACGGCTCGCCTTGAGCGAGCCGTTTGTCAAACAGAGCAAGGGGGGATGATTACATCATGCCCATGCCACCCATGCCGCCCATGTCAGGCATGGCAGGGGTATCTTTCTTCGGCAGTTCGGTGACCATGCACTCGGTGGTGATCATCAGACCGGCGATGGAAGAGGCAAACTGCAGGGCGGAACGGGTTACCTTGGTCGGATCCAGGATGCCCATGGCCAGCATGTCGCCATACTGTTCGCTGTAAGCGTTGTAACCGAAGTTGCCTTCGCCGTTCTTCACTGCGTTGGCAATGACGGAGGCTTCCTCACCGGCGTTGATGACGATTTGACGCAGCGGGGCTTCCATGGCGCGCAGGGCAACCTTGATACCGACGTTCTGGTCTTCGTTGTCACCACGCAGACCAGCCAGTTTGGCTGCAACGCGAACCAACGCAACACCACCACCGGCAACCACACCTTCTTCAACCGCGGCGCGGGTAGCGTGCAGGGCATCTTCAACGCGGGCTTTCTTCTCTTTCATCTCGACTTCGGTGGCTGCGCCAACCTTGATCACGGCAACACCGCCAGCCAGCTTGGCTACGCGCTCTTGCAGCTTCTCACGATCGTAGTCGGAAGAGGTCTCTTCGATCTGTTGACGGATCTGGGCAACACGGCCTTCGATCACACCGGCATCACCCACGCCATCGATGATGGTGGTGTTCTCTTTGGTGATGACGATGCGCTTGGCACGACCCAGATCTTCCAGCGTCGCTTTTTCCAGCTCCATGCCAACTTCTTCAGAGATGACGGTACCGCCAGTCAGTACGGCGATATCCTGCAGCATGGCCTTGCGACGGTCACCGAAGCCAGGCGCCTTGACGGCAGCCACTTTCACGATACCGCGCATGGTGTTGACCACCAGAGTCGCCAGGGCTTCGCCTTCTACGTCTTCAGCAACAATCAGCAGCGGCTTGCCAGCTTTGGCAACGCCTTCCAGCACCGGCAGCATTTCGCGGATGTTGGAGACTTTCTTGTCAACCAGCAGGATGAACGGGTCGTCCAGTTCAACGGAACCGGTCTCTTGCTTGTTGATGAAGTAGGGGGACAGGTAGCCGCGGTCGAACTGCATACCTTCAACAACTGCCAGCTCATCTTCCAGACCCTGACCATCTTCAACGGTGATGACGCCATCGCGACCCACTTTGTCCATGGCTTCAGCAATCAGCTTGCCCACTTTCTCGTCGGAGTTGGCGGAGATGGTGCCCACCTGAGCGATGGCATTACTGTCAGCGCACGGCTGGGACAGCGCCTGCAGTTCAGCAACAGCAGCCACAACGGCTTTGTCGATACCGCGCTTCAGATCCATCGGGTTCATACCGGCGGCAACGGCTTTCAGACCTTCGTTGACGATGGCCTGAGCCAGAACGGTTGCAGTAGTGGTACCGTCACCGGCGGCATCGTTCGCCTTGGAAGCCACTTCCTTGACCATCTGGGCGCCCATGTTCTGGAACTTGTCTTCCAGCTCGATTTCGCGCGCAACAGACACACCATCTTTAGTGATGGTCGGGGCACCGAAGGACTTGTCCAGCACCACGTTGCGGCCTTTCGGGCCCAGAGTCACCTTGACGGCATCAGCCAGGATGTTTACGCCTTCCAGCATCTTGATGCGGGCTTCGTTACCAAACTTAACGTCTTTAGCTGCCATTTTTCTTCAATCCTTAAATCAATTCGGGGAAAAGGAGGATGGATTACTCTTCGACAATCGCCAGGATGTCGGTTTCGGAGAGGATCAGGACGTCCTGACCATCCAGCTTCTCGGTCTTAACACCGTAGCCTTCGTTGAAGATAACCTTGTCACCAACCTTCACGGCCAGCGCTTTGACTTCGCCATTATCCAGGATGCGACCAGTCCCCACGGCAAGCACTTCACCACGGGTGGACTTCTGGGCCGCAGTACCAGTCAAGACGATACCGCCGGCAGATTTGGCTTCAGCTTCGATGCGCTTGATGATGACGCGGTCGTGCAGTGGACGAATTTTCATCGATAACTCTCCCAAAATGAGTCTCATTGTTGCTTTGAGGAATGGCCGTTCCAGGCCAAATTAGATATGTCCCTGATGTGGGGCAGAGTTGCTAACCCTTCAAGGGCAAATACAAAAAAAAATTTTTCACGTACTATAAACATCTTCGATGGTTCAGCCATGTCCGCACTCTGGTGCAAGGTCGGTTCAAGCCGCCCGTTTTCCATGCCAGAACCTTCAAAGCCAGCTGTAGAGACGAGCCCTTGACCCGCACCAACCCCATGCTGACAGCCCCTATTCCGGTCGTACTGCGCCAGATGACGGGTCCCATGATCTTCGGCATCATCGCCATTCTTGCCTTCAATCTGGTCGATACCTTTTTTATCGGTATGCTGGGAACCGAAGCTCTGGCCGCCATCAGCTTTACCTTTCCTGTCACTTTTGTGGTTACCTCGCTGGCGATGGGATTGGGCGCCGGATTGTCAGCGGTGATCGGTCATACCCTGGGGCAGGGCAAACACGATGAGGCAGCCCATCTCGCCACCGACAGCCTGTTTCTGGCGGTGATCATGGTGGCCCTGCTCTCCGCGGGGGGCGCTCTCACCATCAAGCCTCTGTTTACCCTGTTGGGCGCCAGTGCCGAGCTTATCTCCCTCATCCATGACTACATGCTGATCTGGTATCTCACCGTCCCCATGCTGGTGCTGCCCATGGTGGGCAATGCCGCTATACGGGCGACCGGCGATACCAAAACCCCCAGTCTGGTGATGGCAGTAGCCGGGCTGGTCAACGGGGTACTGGATCCTCTGTTGATCTTCGGTATCGGCCCCTTTCCGGAATGGGGGATCCGCGGGGCCGCCATCGCGACTTCTATCTCCTGGTTGATGGCGATGCTGGTCAGCCTCTATATCCTGCGTCATCGGGAGGGCTTGCTGTTGTGGCGCCTCTCGCCGCGGGCGCGGTTGCTGTCCCACTGGCGGGCGCTGCTCCATGTCGCCGTCCCCGCCTCTTTTACCAATATGCTCAACCCCTTGGCCAATGCGGTGCTGATGACGATCTTTGCGGGTCTGGGTACCGAGGTGGTGGCCGCTTACGGCGCCGCGTCGCGGGTCGAGGCGCTGTTGCTGATTGTGATGATGGCCCTTGCCTCCGTACTGGCCCCTTTCATCTCGCAAAACTGCGGCGCTGGCAATCCGGCCCGCGCCAAGGCTGCACTGCAGAGCTGCATGAGGTTTGCGTTGCTGTTCCAGCTCGCCATCTATGGCCTGACCTGGCTACTGGCGCCACTCATCGCCAACCTGTTCAGCGATCATCCGCAGGTCATTCGTCTCATTATTCTCTATCTGCATCTGGTGCCGATCGGTTACGGCTTTCAGGGCATGGTGATGCTGTTGGCCTCGGCACTCAATGGCGTGCGGGCATCCAGTATTTCGTTCTTGTTCAACGGATTGCGACTGTTTGGTTTTCTGTTGCCAGGAGCCTGGCTGGGGGCAAAGCTGGGAGGAGAACAGGGGATATATCTGGGGATACTGCTGGCCAATCTGGCGGCGGGCACCCTCGCATGGTGGTATGCCCGACACCGCTTCGAGACCTTGTGCCATCAGGGCAAACCCTGATTCAGTCACTCGCCTCGGGTTTTCGTCTCGTCGATTACTCTTTGCGCTCAAATTCGCCTTCGATGGTGGTGCCGCCCTGCTTGGCGTTCCCCAGATGATCATCGGACGGTGCGTTGCCAAACGGCGATTGAGTACGCTGGAAACCACCCATCTGCATCCGAAACTGACTGCTGCCGATCAGCTTGTCAACCAGTTTGTTGCGCAGCAAGGGTTGCAGCAACAGCACACCGAAAATGTCGGTCACAAAACCCGGGATAATCAGCAGCAAACCGGCCAACGCCAGCATCATGCCCCCCATCACCTCGCGGCCCGGCATCTCGCCCATCTGCATCTTTTGCTGGGCGCTGAACAGGGTCTTGATCCCTTCACTGCGCACCAGCGAGGAGCCCAATACCGCAGTCAGGATGAGCAAGCCGACAGTCGGCAGCGCCCCGATCACCGAGCCGACCTCGATCATCACGGTGAGCTCCAGCACAACCAGACCCACCAACAACAAAAACAACTTGCCCATATCCACTCCAGCACCGGTAAATTGAGAAAAAGTGGCGCCCATCCAACGATGGTCAGAGGCGATTTTGCCGCCCCGTCATCACCACTTTCTGCTCTGAATAAATGGGGGCAGCCTGCTCTGAATAAATGGGGGCAGCCCCCCTATTTTCAAGTTGGCCAACTGACCCCTACGTCATCAGCAATCTAAAAAACCAGCAAAAAGTCACAAAAATTTATAAAAATCATCATGATAAAAACTTCATAACATATGTGTACTTTTCTCAAAGTAATTTGAAAATGTCGCAAATTTAGTGATCCACCTCTAATAACCGATACCTCAATTGGAGTAGTATATTGATTAGTTTTTCGGGAGGTCATTCTCCCAACCGCCCCACTCGATGTGTGGTGCTTCAGGATGAGCTGTGCGCAAGGAACTCGCGACCACTCGGTGAGGATTTTTCCATTTATCTGATTTCTGAGGCATTACAATGAGCGACATCAAGAACGTCCGCATTGAAGAAGACCTGCTGGGCACCAAAGAAGTTTCCAATGATCTCTACTACGGTGTGCACACCCTGCGCGCTGTCGAGAACTTCAAGATCAGCTCTCAGAAGATTTCTGACGTTCCGGAATTCGTCCGCGGTATGGTGCTGACCAAGAAGGCCGCTGCGCTGGCAAACGGTGAACTGGGTACCATCCGTCCTGAAATTGCTGACAAGATCGTAGAAGCCTGCGACCTGATGCTGAACACCGGCAAATGCTTCGACCAGTTCCCGGTCGACGTTTACCAGGGTGGTGCCGGCACCTCTGTCAACATGAACACCAACGAAGTACTGGCCAACATCGCCCTGGAAATCATGGGTCTGGAGAAAGGCCGTTACGACGTCATCAACCCGAACGACCACGTCAACAAGTGCCAGTCCACCAACGATGCCTACCCGACCGGCTTCCGCGTTGCTGTGGTCAACAGCACTGACGTGACTCTGCACGCGCTGGAGCACCTGATCGCGGCATTCGATGCCAAAGCGAAAGAGTTCAAAAACATCCTGAAGATGGGCCGTACCCAGCTGCAAGATGCGGTTCCGATGACCCTGGGTCAGGAGTTCCACGCATTCGCCGTGACCCTGCGTGAAGAGATCAAGTCCATCAAGCGTTGCCAGGAGCTGCTGCTGGAAGTGAACCTGGGCGCGACCGCCATCGGTACCGGTCTGAACACTCCGCCCGAGTACTCTGCACTGGCCATCAAGCGTCTGGCCGAGATCACCGGTCGTGCCTATGTGCCGGCAGAAGATCTGATCGAAGCGACCTCCGACTGTGGCGCCTACGTCATGCTGCACGGCGCCATCAAGCGTCTGGCCATGAAGCTGTCCAAGATCTGTAATGACCTGCGTCTGCTCTCCTCCGGCCCGCGCACCGCACTGAAAGAGATCAACCTGCCAGAAATGCAGGCGGGTTCCTCCATCATGCCGGCCAAGGTCAACCCGGTTATCCCGGAAGTGGTCAACCAATCCTGCTTCAAGGTATTCGGTAACGACATCACCATCACCTTCGCCGCCGAAGCCGGTCAGCTGCAACTGAACGTCATGGAGCCGGTGATTGGTCAGGCGATGTTCGAATCCCTGAGCCTGATGGAAAAAGCCTGTATTTCCCTGCGCGAGAAGTGCGTGGAAGGTATCACCGCCAACCCGGAAATCTGCATGAATCACGTGCTGAACTCCATCGGTATCGTGACCTACCTGAACCCCTTCATCGGCCACCACGAAGGGGATATCGTCGGCAAGATCTGTGCCCAGACCGGCAAGAACGTCCGCGAAGTCGTTCTTGAGCGTGGCCTGCTGAGCGCCGAGCAGCTGGACGAAATTCTCTCCATCGAGAACCTGATGAACCCGCAATACAAAGCCAAGCGTTTCACCCGCGAAGCTGCCGTATAAGCGAGTGTGGGCCGGGATCTTCCCGGCCTATAAAGTCAGTTCCCGATTGGTCTTTATCCCCAGCCCGATCGGGAATTGGCTTTTTGCCAAATAAAAACCAAAAACTAAAAAATGGAGTTATCGCTATGATTGGAATCGAGTTACTTGTCGTGCTCGCCGCTATCTATCTGGGGGCCCGGATAGGCAGCATAGGTATCGGCTTTGCCGGTGGTCTGGGGGTACTGGTATTGACGTGGGGTCTGGGCATGCCCATCCCGAGCGATCAACTGGTCAGCTACATCCCTTGGGATGTGATCATGATCATCGCGTCCGTCATCTGCGCCATCGCCTGTATGCAACTGGCTGGCGGGATGGACTACCTGGTTTCTCTGGCCGAGAAAGCGCTGCGCAAGAACCCCAAATACATCACCTTCGCCGCTCCGGTGGTTACCTATCTGATGACCATGCTGGCCGGTACCGGTCATACCGCCTTCTCCACCCTGCCGGTGATCGCTGAAGTGGCCAAAGAGCAAGGGATCCGCCCATCCCGTCCGCTCTCCATCGCGGTTGTCGCCTCCCAGATCGCCATCACAGCCTCCCCGATCTCTGCCGCTGTGGTTGCCTTCTCCGGCATGCTCGAGCCGTTCGGTGTTGACTACCTGACCCTGCTGGCCATCTGCATCCCCTCAACCTTCCTGGCCTGTATCCTGGGCGCCTTCATTGCCAACATGATGGGCAAACCTCTGGATCAGGACGAAGTCTATCTGGAGCGCAAAGCCAAGGGCCTGATCAAACTGCGTGGTACTACCAAGCTCGAGATCAAACCGTACGCCAAACTGTCTGTCTGGATCTTCATCGCCGCCATCGTTGCTGTCATGGCTTATGCCACTGCCATCTCCGGTAAAGTGGGTCTGATCACCAACCCGCCGATCCCCCGTGACGGCGCCATCATGGGCATCATGCTGGCCGCGGCCACCATCATGACCCTGGTGTGCAAACTGGACGCCACCCAAGTGACCAACATGCCGACCTTCAAGTCCGGTATGTCCGCCTGTATCTGCGTACTGGGTGTGGCCTGGCTGGGTAACGTCTTCGTGAAAGGCAACATGGACACCATCCAGCTGATCGCTGGCGACCTGCTGAACCAGTACTCCTGGCTGCTGGCCGTGGTGCTGTTCTTCGCTGCCATGCTGCTCTATTCACAAGGCGCCACCACCAAAGCCCTGATGCCTGCCGCACTGGCACTGGGTGTCAGCCCGCTGACTGCGATTGCCTCCTTTGCAGCCGTGAGCGCCCTGTTCGTACTGCCAACCTACCCGACCCTGCTGGCCGCGGTAGAGATGGACGACACCGGCTCCACCCGTATCGGTAAGGCGGTCTTCAACCACCCCTTCTTCGTACCGGGCACCGCCACCATCGCCATCGCCGTGGCGCTGGGCTTCTTCTTCGGCGGCATCCTGCTGTAATCCTGTCGCCTGCCGATAGCCAAACAAAAATTCCCGCCAGTTGGCGGGGATTTTTTTATCTCTTTACTCTGTACTTGGCTTGGCTGTCTGGCAGCGAGAGACCTGACCTCTTATCCGGATGGCTCAACCACGGCGACAGCAGACACAACAACAGCGCGCCAACGGCGCTATAACCGCCGCTGCCGGATTGCCGGAGTAGTAGGCCACCATGGTACTCAGCACCACGCCAGAAGGCGGGATCCGTCGGATCAGACCGGATCCAGGGTATCCAGCGGCCAGCGCGGCACGGCTTTGACCGCCAGCGATTCGAACACGCCCGCTTTCAGGCGCTGCATACCGGCGTAAGCGATCATGGCGCCGTTATCAGTGCAATATTCAGTGCGCGGATAGAACACCTCGCCCTTGAGGCTCTCCATCAGCTCGGCCAGCTGGGCACGCAGATGACGGTTGGCACTGACGCCACCGGCGACCACCAGACGCGTGAGACCGGTCTCTTTCAAAGCACGACGGCACTTGATGGCCAGGGTATCGACCACCGCATCTTCAAACGCCCGAGCGATATCGGCACGGGTCTGCTCATCATCACCATTGGCGGCGATGGTGTTGGCTGTGAAGGTCTTGAGGCCGGAGAAGCTCATGTCGAGCCCTGGGCGATCAGTCATGGGACGGGGGAAGTGGAAGCGCCCCTTAGTGCCCTTCTCGGCCAGACGGGAGAGCAGCGGACCACCCGGATAGTCCAGCCCCATCAGCTTGGCGGTCTTGTCGAACGCTTCGCCAGCGGCATCATCGATGGATTCCCCCAGCAGCTGATAGCTGCCGATGCCGTCGACCCGCACCAGCATGGAGTGACCACCGGAGACCAGCAACGCAACGAAGGGAAACTCGGGGGCTTTCTCTTCCAGCATGGGGGCCAGCAGGTGGCCTTCCATATGATGGACGGCGATAGCCGGCTTGTTCCACGCCATCGCCAGCGAGCGGCCAATGGTCGCCCCCACCAGAATGGCGCCAACCAGACCCGGACCTGCGGTATAAGCGATGCCGTCGATGTCATCTTTGCCCAGTCCCGCCTCTTGCAATGCCGCCTGGATCAACGGGATCGTCTTGCGAACATGATCCCGGCTGGCGAGCTCGGGGACAACGCCACCGTAGTCCGCATGCAGCTTGACCTGGCTGTATAACTGATGGGAAAGGATCCCTTTTTGATCGTCGAAGATCGCGATCCCGGTTTCGTCACAGGATGTCTCTATGCCCAATACACGCATTGCTAAAAAATTTCACTGCTAAAATGAGACGGCTATGGTAACCTTCGCGGGTTTTTTAAACCAGAGCGATCTCTGCGGGTTTACTTTCATTCCCTGTCCAGAGTATAATTTCGCACCATTTTAAGACATGCTGATCGATTGAAGGTCAGCTAACAATTTATCACTGAGGTGAAAGGCACATGCCAGTAATCAAAGTCCGTGAAAATGAGCCGTTTGACGTTGCTCTGCGTCGTTTCAAGCGTTCTTGCGAAAAAGCCGGTATCCTGTCCGAAGTTCGTAGCCGTGAGTTCTACGAGAAGCCGACTACCATTCGTAAGCGCGCCAAAGCGTCTGCTGTCAAGCGTCACGCCAAGAAGCTGTCTCGCGAAAACGCACGTCGTATCCGCCTGTACTAATCGGGAGATATTGCCGTGTCTCTGAAGGATCAACTCAAGGATCAGCAAAAGCTCGCCATGCTTGCCAAAGATAAGGCTCGTCTGGGAGCGATCCGCTTGTTGATGGCAGAAATCAAGCAACGTGAAGTCGATACCCGTATCGAGCTGAATGATGAGGATATCCTCGCTGTCGTGACCAAAATGGTCAAACAGCGCCGCGATTCCATCAGCCAATTTGAAGCTGCCGGTCGCCAGGATCTCGCCGACAAAGAGTCCGCCGAGATCGTTGTGTTGCAGGAATTCCTGCCACAACAGCTGACCGCGGATGAAATTGCCGCCCTGATCGAGCAAGCCATTACTGAAAGTGGTGCTGCCGTCATGGCTGATATGGGTAAGGTCATGGCTGTTTTGAAGCCGAAAATTCAGGGGCGTGCCGATGTCGGCGCCGTCAGTGCTCAGGTGAAAACCCGCTTGGCGTAACAGGCAACTCTCTTGTTTGGTCGAAGAAGCCGTGCTTCCCTTGGAATGCGCGGCTTTTTTATTTTCTCCGCAATGAAACAGGACGGTTATGGCAGGCAGGATCCCCCAATCCTTTATCGACGATCTGCTCGTACGCACAGACATAGTCGAGCTGATCGACTCGCGAGTGCGGCTGAAAAAAGCCGGTAAGAACTACCAAGCTTGCTGCCCTTTTCATAACGAAAAAAGCCCCTCTTTTACCGTCAGCCAGGAGAAGCAGTTCTACCACTGTTTCGGTTGTGGCGCCCACGGCAACGCCATCGGCTTTGTCATGGAGTACGACGGTCTCGAATTTCCCGATGCCATCGAAGAGCTCGCCAGCATGCAGGGCATGCAGGTGCCTCGCGAGCAGAGCATCGGCGGCTCGGCCAATAGCCAGCCCGCCGTCAGCAAGGATCTGTTCGAGCTGATGAACCAGATAGCCCGCTTCTACGAGAGCAATCTCAAGAGTGCCCCCCACGCGGTGGAGTACCTCAAAGGGCGCGGTCTGACCGGCGAAGTAGTCAAGCGCTTCAACATCGGTTATGCCCCAAGTGACTGGGATCAGGTACGCCGCCGCTTCGGCGCCAGCCGGGATCACGAACAGCTGCTTATATCGGGCGGCATGCTGATCACCCGTGACAATGGCCCGGGCAGCTATGACCGTTTCCGCGATCGCATCATGTTCCCGATCCGCGACAAGCGTGGCCGGGTCATCGGTTTCGGTGGCCGGGTGCTCGGTGATGGCACCCCCAAGTACCTGAACTCGCCGGAGACCCCCATCTTCCATAAAGGGCGGGAGCTGTTCGGTCTCTACGAAGTAAAGCAGGCACACAAGGATCCACGCAGGATCCTGGTGGTGGAAGGCTACATGGATGTAGTGGCCCTCGGTCAGTACGACATCGACTATGCGGTGGCGGCGCTGGGTACTGCAACAACCAGCGACCATATCCACACCCTGTTTCGCACCACCGCCGAGGTGGTCTGCTGTTACGACGGCGACAACGCCGGTCGTGAAGCCGCGTGGCGGGCGTTGGATAATGCCCTCCCTCATCTGCAGGATGGCCGCGAGCTGAAGTTCGTGTTCCTGCCCGATGGCGAGGATCCCGACTCGCTGGTTCGTCAGATCGGCAAGGAGTGCTTCGAAGCCCTGCTCGATGAAGCCCAGCCGTTCGCCGACTTCATGTTCGAGCGTCTCGGGCGGGATGCAGCCCTCTCCGGTGAGGCAGGCAAGTTTGAAGTGGCCAACAAGGCCGCCGAACTTATTCGCCGCGTACCGGAAGGGTTTACCCGTGAAGGGCTGATCACTCGTCTCTCCAGCATGATGCGCTGGGGCGAGAACAAGCAGCGCATCGCCGAGCTCTTTGCTCGCAACAGTCAGCCCAAGGCCGAGGTCAACAAACCCAAGGCAGCCAAGCTGACACCACTGCGGCGTGCACTGGCACTGATGGTGCAATATCCGGCAGTAACGGCTGAGCTTCCCCCCATGCCGGAATTGGCCGGACTACGCGTACAGGGCATCAAGTTCCTGCTGCAACTGCACCAGCAGATCCTGGCACAGCCCGGTATTACCACTGGAATCCTGCTGGAACACTGGCGTGGTACCAAGGAGGGAGAAATCCTTGCTCAGCTGGCCATGCACGACCTGTTCGAGGAGATAAAACTCGATCAGGAGCCAGATATTCTGGGAGAATTGCAGGACACCTTCGTCGGCTTCATCAACCAGTTTCTGAAACAGCGGATCGAAGAATTGCAGGCCAAAGTGGCTCAGGAAGGACTAAGCTCCGAAGAAACCCAAGAGCTGATGATGCTGATAAGAGAGGTGCAAATTGAGAAAAGAAATGAGAGTGGGGCTTGATATTTGAGTGATTAGTCCCAATATGGATAGCGTTGCCCGAATCGACGGGATGAAAAGCAAAATTTTTATAACCGCCTGGCCCCGACAATACTGCGGGCAGGGGTTTCTCATGACCGACGCCGCAACCAGACATAGCATGTCTGGCGGTTTTCTATTAGAATTGGCTATTTGCGCAGCAGCGCACTGTACGCGCAACCTAGCAACACCAACCGGATGAGTTCTATGGAGCAAACCCCGCAGTCTCAGCTTAAACTCCTCGTTGCCAAAGGTAAAGAACAGGGCTACCTGACCTATGCCGAGGTGAACGATCACCTCCCGCAAGACATTGTCGATTCAGACCAGATCGAAGACATCATTCAGATGATCAACGATATGGGCATTCAAGTGGTTGAAAACGCTCCGGATGCCGATGACCTTATCATGGCTGAAGGTGGTACCGCCGATGAGGACGCTGCCGAAGCAGCGGCCCAGGCTCTGGCATCTGTTGAATCTGAGATTGGTCGCACGACCGATCCCGTCCGCATGTACATGCGGGAAATGGGTACCGTCGAACTGCTGACCCGTGAAGGCGAAATCGACATCGCCAAGCGGATCGAAGACGGTATCAACCAGGTACAAAGCTCCGTAGCCGAGTACCCTGAAGCAATTACTTACCTGCTCGAACAGTACGACAAGTATGAAGCCGAGCAGCTGCGTCTCTCTGACATCATCTCTGGCTTTATTGACCCGAACGAAACTGAAGATATGGCGCCTACCGCCACGCATATCGGTTCCGAGCTCGGCGAAGACGATCTGGCCGACGAAGATGAAGAAGACGAAGAAGACGAAGACGAAGATGGCGACAGCTCTGACGACGACGGTGACGGTGGCCCGGATCCGGAAGTCGCTCGCGAGAAGTTCGGCGAACTGCGTGCCCAGTATGAAGTGACTCGCCTCTCCATTCAGAAGAATGGTCGCGCGCACGAAGATACCCAGGCCGCCATCGCCCAGCTGGCCGATGTATTCCGTCAATTCCGCCTGATGCCCAAGCAGTTCGATCGCTTGGTCAACAACATGCGTGAAATGATGGAGCGCGTCCGCGTGCAGGAACGCATCATCATGAAGCTCTGCGTTGAGCAGGCCAAGATGCCGAAGAAAACCTTCGTCGCGGCCTTCACCAACAACGAGTGTGAAACTGCCTGGTTCGAATACCAGAAGCAGGCTGGCAAAGCCTGGTCTCCCCGTCTGGTTGAAATGGACGAGGATATCCAGCGAGCCATCGGCAAGCTGCAGCAGATTGAAGAAGAGACAGGTCTGTCGATTGCCCAGATCAAGGATATCAACCGTCGCATGAGCATCGGTGAGGCCAAAGCCCGCCGTGCAAAGAAAGAGATGGTTGAGGCCAACTTGCGTCTGGTTATCTCTATCGCCAAGAAGTACACCAACCGCGGTCTGCAGTTCCTGGACCTGATCCAGGAGGGCAACATCGGTCTGATGAAGGCGGTAGACAAGTTTGAATACCGTCGTGGCTACAAGTTCTCGACCTATGCTACCTGGTGGATCCGTCAGGCCATTACCCGCTCCATCGCGGATCAGGCCCGTACCATCCGTATCCCGGTACACATGATCGAGACCATCAACAAGCTCAACCGTATTTCCCGTCAGATGCTGCAGGAGATGGGTCGCGAACCGAACCCGGAAGAGCTGGCCATGCGCATGGGCATGCCGGAAGACAAGATCCGCAAGGTACTGAAGATCGCCAAAGAGCCTATCTCTATGGAGACGCCCATCGGTGATGATGAAGATTCCCACTTGGGCGACTTTATCGAGGATACCACCCTGGCTCTGCCAGCGGATGCGGCGACCAGCGAAAGCCTGCGCAACGCCACCCGCGAAGTGCTTGCTGGCCTGACCGCCCGCGAAGCCAAGGTACTGCGGATGCGTTTCGGTATCGACATGAACACTGACCACACCCTCGAGGAAGTGGGCAAACAGTTCGACGTTACCCGTGAGCGTATTCGTCAGATCGAAGCCAAAGCACTGCGCAAACTGCGCCACCCGAGCCGCTCGGAAGTGCTGCGCAGCTTCCTGGACGAATAGTCCTGACCCTGTGTCAAACTACTCTGCCAAAGCCCCGCCATGCGGGGCTTTGTTTTGTCTGGCATTTACCCTTGCGACCCGCTTTGCCCCCTCTATCGACCTGGACAATTAGTCGCCAAGTGGTTGATATGCCTATAGACTGCCCTTTCCTCTTCCCCTATAATCCACGCCGCTAAACGCACAATTTGGCCCCTTAGCTCAGTTGGTCAGAGCAGTCGACTCATAATCGATTGGTCGTGGGTTCAAGTCCCCCAGGGGCCACCAAATTAGAAAAGGCCGCTCATCATGAGCGGCCTTTTTGCATCTGCTGATCGGGCAATGTCCCGTGATAAGCTCGAGGAGGTCATAGAAAAGACCCGCCATGGGCGGGTCTGGGCAGGGTCCGGATCAGGCGCCTCACTCAGAGACAAGGAGCCTAATGCTGAGCCTCAGGTTTACTCGTTGCTGCCGCTCTGGATGGATGAGCGACGCCCGGCGGGTAGCATCCGGGTAACCAGATTGCTGCGCTGACGCCAAGAGGTGAAGACGATGGCCAGCAGGTGCAGACCAATCAGTCCCTGCAGCGCCACCACGCACCACTCATGCCACTCGTCAGCCCCCAGTTCAAATCCCGTCTCGGTATTTTGAAACCAGCCGCTGCCAGCAGTAGCCAGCACAACCAGCCAGAGCGCCCACACGGCCAGCTTGCCGCTACCGTGATGCCCCGGTGCCGGAGGCTGCCGCTCACGCATCTCGCGCGCTTGCTGGCGAAAATCCTCACCACTGGGGATGAGGGCACCAAGGCGAGCGTAGCCACGGGCAAAAGTAAGCCCCCAGAGCAGACGCAAGGAGACCAGCCCAATGGCACCGTAACCCAGCCACTCGTGCCACTCCTCGCCCGCTTCGTTAACCCAGAGATTGCTGATGCAGACCGCCACCAAGCCCCAGTGGGTCAGGCGAACCAGCGGATCCCAGCGAAAGGGCTCACCCTTTTTGCTTGGCATATTTGTGGTACTCCTTCTTCAGGTCGTTGACCTTGGCCAGATGTTCGCGCGCCTTGGCCTCATCACCCGCCTTGAGTGCGGCCAGGCTGGCGTCCAGCTCGGTCTGTACCTCGTTCATCCCTTCAAGGAATTTCTCTTTCTTGGCGGCCGGCATGTTCTTCTGCTTGGCCACATCAAGCTGGGCCTTCATCTCGTTGATGTGCTTCTCCATGGTGGCTGCATCATCAGCCTTGACGGCCTGCTTGTAGTTGAAGCCAATCTTCTTCATCGGCTGTTCCAGATCACCCGCCACGGCAGGCAGGGTCATCAGGCCAAACATCAGGGGCAGCAGCAGGGGGCGGACGGTTTTCAACATGGGATATCCTTATATAACGACATGCTCGAATTGTTAGGGGTACTTA
Organism: Aeromonas sp. R2-2; assembly: GCF_040908355.1. Lineage (NCBI taxonomy): Bacteria > Pseudomonadati > Pseudomonadota > Gammaproteobacteria > Aeromonadales > Aeromonadaceae > Aeromonas > Aeromonas sp. R2-2. The sequence goes on from NZ_JBFODQ010000059.1 coordinate 17,812, forward strand.
TGAATCCAAACAAGAATTCATCACCAGCATGATGCCATGACTCATGGTGAAACGTTTGTGAAAAATGCTGTTTTTTGTGGCAAATAGTGACAGATATGCCGCGCTTGTTTGCGCTTGGTAACTGATTGAACGCAGGTGACGCGCACTATGAGGATGGTTGAAAGCGGTAAACAGGGACAAAAAACCCCGCCGTAGCGGGGTCTGAATCAGCTGGTCATTTGCGTGCGTCAGTTACTCCTGTTCGCGAGCAATGGCGCGCCAGCCGATATCCTTGCGGTAGAAGACGCCATCCCACTTGATGCGGCCAGCGAGCTGATAGGCACGCTGCTGGGCTTCTGCAACCGTATGGCCCAGCGCCGTGGCGCACAGTACACGACCGCCAGCAGTCAGGCTGGTATCGCCCTCCAGGCGGGTACCGGCATGGAACACCTTCTCACCCGCCACTTCATCCACCGGCAAGCCGCTGATGGGGTGGTTGGTGCTGTAATCGCCGGGATAGCCTCCCGCCGCCAACACCACGCCGATGGCGGCGCGGGGATCATAGATGGCCTCTTTCTGATCCAGCTTGCCTGCGCAAGCGGCCAGGCAGAGCTCCACCAGATCGGATTGCATCCGCAGCATGATGGGCTGGGTCTCGGGATCGCCGAAACGGCAGTTGAACTCGATCACCTTGGGATTGCCTGCACCGTCGATCATCAGACCGGCGTAGAGGAAACCGGTGTAGACGTTGCCCTCAGCCGCCATGCCGCGCACGGTCGGCATGATCACCTGCTCCATCACGCGTCGATGTACCTCGGCGGTCACAACAGGCGCCGGGGAGTAAGCCCCCATACCGCCGGTGTTGAGGCCGGTATCACCGTCGCCAACCCGCTTGTGATCCTGACTGGTGGCCATCGGCAGCACGTGATCGCCATCGACCATGACGATGAAGCTTGCCTCTTCACCCTCCAGAAACTCCTCAATCACCACCCGGGAGCCCGCTTCGCCAAAGGCATTGCCGGAGAGCATGTCGCGCACCGCATCTTCCGCTTCCTGCAAGGTCATGGCGACAATCACCCCTTTGCCCGCCGCCAGACCATCGGCCTTGATGACGATGGGGGCGCCTTTCTCGCGCAAGTAGGCGAGTGCAGGCTCCACTTCGGTGAAGTTCTGGTACTCGGCGGTCGGGATGGCGTGACGGGCCAGGAAATCCTTGGTGAAAGCCTTGGAACCTTCCAGCTGGGCAGCGGCAGCGGTTGGGCCAAAGATCGGCTGACCGGCGGCGCGGAAGGCATCCACCACCCCTTTCACCAGCGGCGCTTCCGGCCCGACGATGGTGAGGCCGACCTGCTTCTCTTTGGCAAAGGCCAGCAGCCCTTCGATATCGGTCGCGTCGATGGCAACGTTCTCGACACCCGGCTCAAGCTGGGTGCCCGCATTGCCCGGCGCCACAAAAACGTGACGTACCAGTGGGGAGTGTTTGGCCTTCCAGGCCAGGGCGTGTTCGCGGCCACCGTTGCCAATGATCAGTACTTTCATCGTATCGCTCGCTTCTATTTGTGGTCACTGGACGGCCACCCGGGCCGTCAGTCAGCGGAAATAGTCAGTTGAAAAGAGACAACAAAAGGGCCGCCATCGGCAGCCCCTGACCCATCAATGACGGAAATGGCGCATGTTGGTGAACACCATGCACATACCGTGTTCGTCGGCGGCATCGATCACCTCCTGATCGCGCATCGAGCCACCCGGCTGGATCACGCAGGAGATACCGGCCTGCGCGGCAGCATCAATACCGTCGCGGAACGGGAAGAAGGCATCGGAGGCCATCACGGAGCCCGCCACGGTCAGCCCTTCGTCCGCCGCCTTGATACCGGCGATTTTGGCCGAATAAACACGGCTCATCTGGCCTGCACCGACGCCGATGGTCTGGCCATCTTTGGCGTAGACAATGGCGTTGGATTTGACGAACTTGGCCACTTTCCAGCAGAACAGCAAATCTTGCAGTTCGGCCTCGGTCGGCTGGCGCTTGCTGACCACGGTCAGGTCACCCAGCGTCACCATGCCGAGATCCCGCTCCTGTACCAGCAGGCCGCCGTTGACGCGTTTGAGGTCAAACCCTTGCGCCGGAGCAGTCCACTGACCGCATTCGAGCAGACGCACGTTCTGCTTGGCAGCGACCGCATCGCGGGCCTCCTGGCTGACGGTCGGGGCGATGATCACTTCGACAAACTGGCGGGCCACGATGGCTGCCGCAGTGGCACCATCCAGCTCACGGTTGAAGGCGATGATGCCGCCGAAGGCAGAGGTGGGGTCGGTCTGGTAGGCGCGATCATAGGCACTCAGCAGGTCGTTACCGACGGCCACGCCGCAGGGGTTGGCATGCTTGACGATGACGCAGGCTGGCTCGTCGAACTCCTTCACACACTCCAGCGCCGCATCGGTATCGGCGATGTTGTTGTAGGAGAGCGCCTTGCCCTGCAGCTGGATAGCGCTGGAGACAGAACCCGGAGCGGCATGCTCTTCGGCGTAGAAGGCGGCAGCCTGATGGCTGTTTTCGCCGTAACGCATGTCCTGCTTCTTGATGAACTGGCTGTTGAAGGTGCGCGGGAAGCGGGACTCCTCGTCACCCTCCTTGTTTGCACCGTAGGAAGGAACCATGGTGCCGAAGTAGTTGGCGATCATGCCGTCGTAGGCAGCGGTGTGCTCGAAGGCTGCGATGGCCAGATCGAAACGGGTCGCCAGTTTCAGGCTGTTGCCGTTGGCATCCATCTCGCGAATAACCCGATCATAGTCGGCAGCTTTGACGACGATAGCGACATCTTTATGGTTTTTGGCGGCAGAACGCACCATGGTCGGGCCGCCGATGTCGATGTTCTCGACCGCATCGGCCAAAGTACAGCCCGCTTTGGCAACGGTAGCAGCAAAGGGATAGAGGTTGACGACAACCATGTCGATGGGGGAGATAGCGTGCTGAGCCATGATAGCGTCATCCTGATCCCGGCGGCCGAGGATGCCGCCATGAACCTTGGGATGCAGGGTCTTGACCCGGCCATCCATCATTTCAGGGAAACCCGTGTAGTCGGAGACCTCGGTCACCGGCAGACCCGCCTCGCCAAGCAGCTTGGCGGTACCGCCCGTGGAGAGCAGGGCAACACCACGCTCGTTGAGTGCCTTGGCAAATTCCAGAATGCCAGTTTTGTCAGACACACTCAGCAGTGCACGGCGAATGGGTCGAGCTTGTTCCATCACACTATCGTCCTCAACATAACGGGGACCGTTCCATGGGAGGCGAGGCTCAACACAGAGAGTCCCCAAATAAATGGAAGTGGGGGATTTCGCAAACCACTCTCGCCCCGGCATCCGGCAAAAGCGTTTTAGGAAATGCCCGCTTGGTGCGGCGCTCTGTTATGGGCGCGTATTCTACACAAAAAATGTGACCTGTGGTGGATTTTTTGAAACAGCAAAGCCTTATTTGGCGCGGCGTTAAACGTTTTCCATTTGATTTTCTCGAAACGTTTGCACTTTCAGTGTTTTATGGGAAAAAGGGTCGCTAGGAGATGTTTATCTGCCCCTTTTATGCCCTTGGCTGGCAATCCATGGGCAAAGGGGTGATAGTGGATTCCGGTTTTTGTGGCGGCATACATTCAAGGGGAGAGAGAGCATGTATCGGATCGGTGAACTGGCCAAGGCGTGCGGGGTCAAGGCAGATACCCTGCGTTTTTACGAGAAGAACGGGCTTATCTCACCGGGGATCCGCAACGAATCCGGCTACCGCCTCTACAGTGAACAGGACAAGCGGCGGCTGGAGTTTATTATCCGCGCCAAGTCGGTGGGATTCTCGCTGGCCGATATCGGCGAGCTGCTCGACCTCGATACCAACAAGGCCAAAGTCACCTGCCAGGAGGTGAAAGCAGTGGCCGACACCAAGCTGGCCCAGGTGGAGCAGAAGATCATCGAACTGACCCGCTTTCGCGACAATCTGCGCGAGCTCTCCAATATCTGCTGCGGCGGCCCCCGCTCGGCGGAGCACTGCGCCATCCTCGAGACGCTGGAATCTGGCGCCCCGGCCCATCACGAGCATCACAGCCACGACCAGCATGACCCGGTTCACGGCTGACATGGTATGCCTGACTGAGCGTGCCTGGCTCAGTGTGACTGACTCGGCGCCGCCGACGCATTGCTCCGGCGGCGATTTGGTGACAAAATCGCCGCGTTTTTAACCGGTGCCAGTGCATCCGGTTGCCGGGCGCTAACCTGCACAGGCGCCCGCAGCGAAAACCGCCATCCAGACACAAGAATCAACACACCAAGAGAAAAGAAGAGGAGCCATCATGGCCAAAATTCGGGTCGACCAACCCGCCCTCCCCCGTGAGGAGAATGCGCAAGGGGGCTGCTATGCCCATCAGCGCGGCGAAATAAAGGATAACCATCTGCACGCCCTGCTCTCCGATCCCCTGTTTCGCAGCAGGGTCGAGCGCAACAAGAAGGGCAAGGGGAGTTACCAGCGCAAGGCCAAATTCGGCAAGCGGTGGGAGCCCGGCCAACAGCAGATGAGCAGCGTCTGCTGCTGAGCGGGTTTCCATCGACCATAAACAATAATGGTGCCATTTGCGCCCCGATTGTTATCTCGAAACACGGTTCGCCAAAACTGGCTCACGACCTGTCGCGAGAAGCTGTCAGCAAGGTGAAGAGCCGCGCAGGAACCGGAGCGTGTAGACATACGTGAGGCTTCCGAGCAGCGCATGAACCTTGATCACGGCTTCGCAGCAAGATCGTGAACCCGTTTTCACTCATCCATAAACAGTTCGAGCAACACGTTGAGATAGCGATGGCCGAGAGAAGTGAGCTGCCAGCTATCTCCCAGATCCTCGATAAGCTCCTTGCTCTGTGCGATGGCGAGCACCGTCTCCACCCGCTCCAGCGGCAAGCCGGTATAGGCCTCGAACTCCGCCTTGGGGGCAGGTTCAAACAGGCGGAAGCGGTTCATAAAGTATTCGAGCGGCAGATCGTCTGCCGTCACCTGCCACTGCTCGTCCAGATAGGGACGGCTCTTGTCCAGATACCCTTTTGGATGCTTCACCTTGGCGGTGCGCAGGATCTGCTGATTCACGAGATCGGTCACCTTGCCGTGAGCACCACAGCCGATCCCCAGATAGTCACCAAAGCGCCAGTAGTTGAGGTTGTGATGGCACTGGTAGCCCTCTTTGGCATAAGCCGAGATCTCGTACTGACGATAACCGCTGGCGGTGAGCATGGCGTGGCCCTGCTCGTAGATGTCCCACAGGGTGTCATCTTCCGGCAGCTTGGGTGGTTTGGAGGCAAAGGCCGTGTTCGGCTCTATGGTGAGCTGATACCAGGAGAGGTGCGGCGGGGCGCAGTCGATCGCCTGCTGCAGGTCATAAAGGGCGTCCTCCAGACTCTGATCCGGCAGACCATGCATCAGATCCAGATTGAAGGTGGGCAACTTGATGGCATGGGCCAGTGCAGCGGCCTTGCGCGCCTCTTCCGGGCCGTGAATGCGGCCGAGGCGGGTCAGTTTCTCCTGCTGAAAGCTCTGCACCCCGATGGAGATGCGGTTGATGCCGGCGCGCTGGAAACCGGCGAACTTGTCCGCCTCCACCGTGCCCGGATTCGCTTCCATGGTGATCTCGCAATCCGCGGTGAGCGGAATGCGGGCCCGCACCCCGTCCAGCAAGGTTTGCATCGCCTCCACCGTCAGCAGGCTGGGGGTGCCGCCGCCGATAAAGATCGAGGAGAGCGGCCGCCCCTGCGCCCACTTCAGATCCTGCTCCAGATCCTCCAGCAGGGCGGCGACATATTCGAGGTGAGGCAACTCCCCCTTCTGGGCATGGGAGTTGAAGTCACAGTAAGGGCACTTCTGGACGCACCAGGGCACATGAATATAGAGAGAGAGCGGCGGCAGTTGCAGCATGGGGCTTCCAATAAAACGGGGGCTCAAGGCCCCCATTGTAGATGACTATGTGTAATTGACCGTGTGTAACCGACAAGGTGGCGAATTGGCTCAGTGCGCCGCAGCCAGCGCCGCTTTGAGCTTGGCCAGCGCCTGACCGCGATGGCTCAGCTGGTTTTTCAGCTCGGCGGGCATCTGGGCGGCGGTACAGTCGTGATCCGGCACGAAGAAGACCGGGTCATAGCCGAAACCATGCTGACCGCGCGGCTCGTCGATGATCATCCCTTCCCAGCTCGCCTGACAGATGATGGGGGTGGGATCATCGGCGTGGCGCATATAGACCAGCACACACCAGAAGCGGGCGCTCTTCAGGTACTCGGGGGCACCTTGCAGCTCGCCGAGCAGCTTCTCGATGTTGGCCTTGTCGCCGGCACCCACACCGGCAAAGCGGGCGGAGTAGACGCCGGGGCGCCCTTGCAGCAGATCGACTTCCAGACCGGAATCATCGGCCACGGCGGGCAGACCGGTAATGCGGGCGGCGTGGCGGGCCTTGATGATGGCATTCTCGACGAAGGTGGTGCCGGTCTCATCGGCATCGGAGACCGCAAACTCGCTCTGTGGGATCACCTGGATCTTCATATCGGCCAGCATGGCGGCCAATTCCTTCACCTTTTTCTGGTTACCTGTTGCCAGGACAAGCTTGTTCATCGAGCACCTCCGCAAAAATAATCTGCGCATTCTATGCGGCGCAAGCGTTTAGTAAAAGCGTCAATTACACCCGCTGTGATGGGGTTACGGGGGATTTGCCGCCATCGAATAACCAGCTTTTTAATACATGTTTCCATAATGGAATAACCAAAGTGATTAAATACCATTTCTATTCATTACTGTGAGTCAGTAGACTCGCGCCCCAATTCATTAACCTGGCTGACTAAAGAGGTGACAGATGCCATTGATACTTTTACTCGTACTACTGGTGCTGTTCAGTCCGCTGGCTATCGACATCTACCTGCCCGCCATTCCGCAGATGGCCGAGCAGCTGGGCGCCGAAGTAACTCTGATGCAGGGCACCATCACCTGGTTCCTGTTCAGCATGGGGCTGGGGCAACTGCTTGTTGGCCCGCTGGCCGATCGCTACGGTCGCAAGCCCATCGCGCTGGGCGGCGTGCTGCTCTACGGCCTGAGCGCGCTGGGGGCCGGTTTTGCCGCCAGCCTCGGCGAATTGATGCTGGCGCGAGTGCTGCAGGGCTTCGGCGCCTGCGCCACCTCGGTCGCCGCCTTCTCGGTGGTACGTGACAGCTACGGCCCGAAAAAGAGCGGCCAGATGATCTCCTATCTCAATGGCGCCATCTGCTTTATTCCTGCGCTGGCCCCCCTGCTCGGTGGCTGGCTCACCGCCAAGGCGGGCTGGTCTGCCAACTTCTGGTTTATGGCCGGTTATGCGCTCATCGTCGGCAGCTGGCTGATGTGGCGTATGCCGGAGACCCGCCCGGAAGAGACCCGCAGCGAAGGGGCCCTCATCAGCTGGTCTCGCTACAGCCCGGTGCTGCGCTCCCCCAGCTTCCTGTTCAATGCGGCGCTGTGCATGCTGGCGATGGCGGTGATCCTCGCTTATGTCACCGCCGCACCGGTGCAGCTGATGGTGAAACTGGGGCTCGATATGAGCGGCTTTAGCTACTGGTTTACCGCCAACGCCGCGCTCAACATCCTGGCCTGCTTTATGGCGCCGCGCTTTATCGCCAAGGTAGGGCCAAGACGCACCCTGCGCATCGGCCTACTGGTGTTGATGCTCTCGGCCATCACCCTGACGCTGGCGATGCACATCGAGCATCCGCTGGCGATGATGGGGCCGGTATTCCTCTCCAGCATCGGCTTTGCCATGATCCTGGGCGCTGCCGCCGGGATGGCGCTGGCACCGTTCGGCCACTGTGCCGGTACCGCCGCCGCCCTGCTCGGCCTGTTCCAGATGAGCGGCTCCGGCGCTTTGGTTGGCCTGACCGGCGCCCTGATGCACGACCCGCTCAGCCAGCTGGCGCTGCATATGTGGCTGCTGCTGCCGCCTCTGGTGATGCTGATGACCCGGCGCGGTCGCCGCTTGTGTTTGCAATAAATCCTGTGCTCTGATGGGCACATTCGGGGGGCCATCGGCCCCCTTCTCGTTTGTATCGCCTTTACAGCACATGGCCATCCGGCAGAGAGCCTGTGATGGCGACCCCACTCACTCGATGTCAGCGGAGAACTCCCGATGAGCCACACTCTCAACGCAGCCCTGGTGGGCTATGGCTTTGCAGGCAAGACCTTCCACGCCCCCTTCCTCTCCACCACGCCGGGCTTGTCCCTGAGTTGGGTGGTGAGCCGCGATGCCGCCAAGGTGCAGGCCGATCTGCCCGACTGCCGGGTCGGCTCACTGGAGGAGGTGCTGAGGGATGAGACCGTCGTTCTGGTGGTGATCGCCACCCCCAACGACACCCATGCCCCCCTCGCCCGCCAGGCGCTGCTGGCAGGCAAACATGTGGTGATCGACAAGCCCTTTGCGCTGGATCTGACCGAGGCGCAAGCACTGGTCGAGCTGGCCGAAAAGCAGCAGCGACTGCTCAGCATCTTCCACAACCGGCGCTGGGATGGCGATTTTCTTACCGTGCGCCGTTTGATTGCCGAAGGGACGCTGGGGCAGATCGCCCAGTTCGAATCCCACTTCGATCGCTATCGCCCTGAAGTGCGCCA